>JAQGLR010000311.1 GCA_028292765.1 Massilia sp.
GGCAAAGGGTCGACCATCGGCAGCGTCATCCCGACGCTCGGCGCGGTGATCCCGGCGGCGGTCGGGGTCGATATCGGCTGCGGCATGATGGCCGCCAAGACCACGCTGCGCGCGCAGGACCTGCCCGACAGCCTCGGCAAGCTGCGCAGCGCCATCGAACAGGCGATCCCGCACGGCATGTCGCCGAAAACGCGCAACGCCAAGGGGCGCGACGTCGGCTCCTGGGACCGCCCGCCGCCGCCCGTGGACGCCGGCTGGGCCAAGCTGAAGGACGAGTTCGACGCACTGTGCCGCAAGTGGCCCAAGCTGCGCGGCACCAACAACTACAAGCACCTCGGCACGCTCGGCAGCGGCAACCATTTCGTCGAGATCTGCCTCGACGAAGAGGGGGCTGTCTGGCTGATGCTGCACTCCGGCTCGCGCGGCGTGGGCAATGCCATCGGCACCCATTTCATCGAGCTGGCCAAGCAGGACATGCGGCGCCACATGGTCAACCTGCCCGACGCCGACCTGGCCTATCTCGAGGAAGGCACCCAGCACTACAAGGATTACGTGGAAGCCGTCGGCTGGGCGCAGAAGTTCGCGCTCGTGAACCGCGAAGTGATGATGCAGAACCTGATCCGCGCGGTGCGCGGCGTGATCACGAAACCCTTCGAGACCCATATCGAGGCGGTTAATTGCCACCACAACTATGTGCAGCAGGAACGCCACTTCGGCCGCGACGTGATGATCACCCGCAAGGGCGCGGTGTCGGCGCGCGCGGGCGAGCTGGGCATCATTCCCGGTTCGATGGGTGCGAAAAGTTTTATCGTGCGCGGCAAGGGCAATCCGGAAAGTTTTAATAGCTGCAGCCACGGCGCCGGGCGCACCATGAGCCGCACCGAGGCCAAGCGCCGCTTCACCCGCGCCGACATGGAACGCGCCACGCAAGGCGTCGAGTCGCGCAAGGACGAGGGCGTGATCGACGAAATCCCGATGGCGTACAAGGACATCGACGCCGTCATGCGGGCCCAGAGCGAATTGGTGGAGGTGGTGCATACCCTCAAGCAGATTGTGTGCGTGAAGGGCTGAGCGCTTTCTGAACGAACGACGAAACGAGGATCCCATGCCAGACGATGACCAGACTTCCACGGCGCAGGGCGAGGCGCCACCCCATGTTCCTGCGCAGCCACTGCTGCTGCGCATTAATGGAACCGAACACCGCTTGATGGTCGAGCCGCGCGTCAGCCTGCTCGACGCCCTGCGCGAAACGGTGGGGCTGACCGGTACCAAGAAAGGCTGCGACCGCGGCCAGTGCGGCGCTTGCACGGTGCTGGTCGATGGCCAGCGCATCAATTCCTGCCTGACGCTGGCCGTGATGCACGACGAGCGCGAGATCACGACGGTGGAGGGGCTGGCGCAGGATGGCGCGCCCCATCCGGTGCAGGCGGCCTTCATGGAACACGACGGTTTCCAGTGCGGCTATTGCACGCCCGGCCAGATCTGCTCGACGGTGGCGCTGCTGCGCGAAATCGCGGAAGGCCAGGCCAGTGGGGTGACGCGCGGCGAGCGTCCGGACGGCTTGAGCGACGACGAAATCCGCGAGCGCATGAGCGGCAATTTGTGCCGCTGCGGCGCCTACCAGAACATCGTCGCGGCCATTCACACCGCCGCGACCCGGGGCTAAGGAGGCAGCGTGCATTCGATTTCCTACGAACGGGCGCGCGACGTCGCCCATGCCATCGCACTGGCAAGTGCGCCGGGCAGCAAATTCATCGGCGGCGGCACCAATTTGCTCGACCTGTACAAGAGCGGCATCGAGCGGCCATCGATGCTGGTGGACGTCAGCCGGCTGGCCTTGAACGCCGTCGAAGCGTTGCCGGATGGCGGCGTGCGCATCGGCGCCACGGCCAGCAATACGTTTGCTGCCAACCACCCGCTCGTGCGCGGACGCTACCGCCTGCTGTCGGAGGCGATCCTGAACGGCGCCTCGGCCCAGCTGCGCAACATGGCCACCGTCGGCGGCAACCTGCTGCAGCGCACGCGCTGCTATTACTTCACCGATCCGGCTTTTAAACAATGCAACAAGCGCGAACCGGGCTCGGGCTGCGCCGCCATCGACGGCTTCAACCGTATCCACGCGATCCTTGGCGCCAGTCCGGCCTGCATCGCCACCAACCCGTCGGACATGGCGGTCGCCCTGGTGGCGCTGGACGCGACCGTGCGGCTGGCCGGGCCCGATGGCGAGCGCTCGCTGCCCGTCGCCGAATTCCACCGCCTGCCCGGCGACGCACCGCAATTCGACACCGTGATCCGGCAGGGCGAACTGATCGTCGCCATCGACCTGCCGCCCGCGGCCTTTGGCGCACATTCGCATTACCTGAAGGTGCGCGACCGTGCCAGTTACGCCTTTGCACTGGTGTCGGTGGCGGCAGCGCTGGATCTGCAGGACGGCATCGTGCGCGACCTGCGCATCGTGCTCGGCGGCGTTGCGCACAAGCCGTGGCGCGCGGCGCAAGCGGAAGACGCGTTGCGCGGACAATCGCTCGATGAAGAAAACATCGCGCGGGCAGCGGCGCTCGCCGTGGCTGGCGCCCAGCCCTGCGCGCATAACGCATTCAAGGTCGAGCTGGCGCAACGCGCGGTCAATCGTGCGCTGCGCATTGCCGGAGGACTCGCATGACCATCATCGGCGCACCCATCAACCGCACCGACGGCTGGGCCAAGGTCAGCGGCACCGCCCTGTACTCCGCCGAGCACAAGGTCGACGGCCTGGCCCATGCGGTCCTCGTCACCAGCACCATCGCGAGCGGCCGCATCAAACACATCGACACGGGCGAGGCCGGCAAAGTGCCTGGCCTGCTGCTCGTGATGACGCACGAAAACGTGCTGCAGCTGCCGCGCGAAACAAAGGCCGGCAAGGTATCGCCGCCCATCGGCCGCGTGCTGTCGTTGCTGCAGGACGCCGATGTGCACTACAACAACCAGCCGATTGCCGTCGTCGTCGCCGAAAGCTTCGAAGCGGCGCGCGAAGCCGGCGCGCGCTTGCGGGTCGAATACGAAATATACGAAAGGGCGCCCGCGAAGCTCGACTTCGAGGAAGCGAAGCAGCACGTGCACCCGCCGGAAAAGGTGTTGACCCAGAAGCCCGACACGCAGCGCGGCGATGTGCAGGCCGGCATGCTGTCTGGCAGCGCCAGCATCGACGCCACCTACCGCACGCCGGTCGAGCACCACAACCCGATCGAGCCGCACGCGACGATCGCCGCCTGGGATGGCGAGCAACTGACGCTGTACGATTCGACCCAATACATGAAGGGCGTACAGCGCACGGTGGCCGGCACGCTCGGCATCGATCCGGAAAACGTCACCGTGCTGTGCCCGTATGTGGGCGGCGGTTTCGGCTGCAAGGGCTCGGTCTGGTCGCATGTGCTGCTGGCGGCGATGGCGGCAAAAATGGCGGGGCGCCCGGTCAAGCTGGTACTCGACCGCAACCAGATGTTCGGCCCGGTCGGCCAGCGCCCGGTCACCGACCAGCGCATGCGGCTGGCGGCGATGACGGACGGGCGATTGACGGCCAGCGCCCACGATACCGTCGCCTGCACGTCGATGATCGAAGACTGGATCGAACCCTGCGGCCTGATGACGCGCATGATGTACGAAGTGCCGAACCAGGAAACCTCGCACCGCCTGGCACGGATGAACCTTGGCACCCCGACCTTCATGCGCGCGCCGGGCGAGGCCTCGGGATCGTTTGCGCTGGAGTCGTCGATGGACGAACTGGCCTGGGAGCTCGGCATCGACCCTTTGCTGCTGCGCCTGCAAAACTACGCCGAACGCGATCCGGGCAAGGATCTGCCGTTCTCCAGCAAATCGCTGCGCCAGTGCTATGCGCTCGGCGCCGAGCGCTTCGGCTGGAGCCGGCGCGATCCGGCACCGCGCTCGATGCGCGACGGCGACAAGCTCGTCGGCTGGGGCATGGCGACGGCAACCTATCCGACGAACCGTTCAAAGGGTGCGGCATCGGCCACCATGCTGCCCGACGGCAGCGCCGTTTTCCGCTCGAGTACGCAAGACCTCGGCACCGGCACCTATACCGTCATGACGCAGATTGCCGCCGATGCCCTGGGCGTGCCGGTCGAGCGGGTGCGCTTCGAGCTGGGCAACTCGCAGCTGCCGGAGGCGCCGGTGTCCGGTGGTTCGACGACGGTGGCCAGCGTCGGGCCAGCCGTGCTGGCGGCCGGCGGCGCGCTGCGGCTCAAACTGATCGGCATCGCCGTGGCGGACGAACGCTCGCCGCTGTTTGGCGCGTTGGCGGAAGACATTGACGTGCGGGATGGCGAGCTGTTCCTGCGGGCCGATCCGTCGAGGCGTGACGCCATGGCCGCGATCGTGGCGCGGCACGGCAGCGGTGCGGTCGAGGTAGAGGCGGAGGCCGAGCCCGGCGACGCGAGCAAGCAGTTCTCGATGCACGCTTTTGGCGCGGTGTTCGTCGAGGTGCATGTCGATGAGCTGCTCGGCGAGGTACGGGTGCCGCGCGTGGTCGGTGTCTATGGCGTGGGCAAGCTGATGAACCAGAAGACCGGCCACAGCCAGCTGATGGGCGGCATTGTCGGCGGGCTCGGCATGGCGCTGTTCGAGGAAACCGTGTTCGACAAGCGCAACGGCCGCGCCGTTAACGGCAACCTGGCCGAGTATCACGTGCCGACCAATGCCGACATTGGCAGTATCGAGGTGCTGACCGTCGAGGAGGTTGACCCGCACGTCAATCCGCTCGGGGCGAAGGGCATCGGCGAGATCGGCATCACCGGCGTGGCGGCGGCGGTGGCGAATGCCGTGTTCCATGCGACCGGGCGGCGGATTCGGGACTTGCCGATAACGCTCGATAAGTTGTTGTGATGCTTTGAGGTAGTGTGGGGCCGCGATGTGACGCTTGTTTCGTCGCCTGCTCCCAGCCCCCGCCCAGCGCCAAAAACAGCGCCACCTGATCCGCCGCCAGCGACGCATTCGACGCCGCCACGGCCGCCTCGTTCGACGCCAGCGTGCGCTCGGCGTCGAGCGTCGTCAGGAAATCGGTACGGCCGAAGCGATACAGCCTTGCCGCCTGGCTTGATGCCAGCGCACTCTGGTCACGCGCCGCCCTCAAGGACGCGTTACGGTCGAGCTCGCGCGCGTACACTGTCAACGCCGTCTCCGTCTCGCGCAGCGCGTTGAGCAGCACGCCGTCGAAGCGCGCCAGCGCAGCCGCCGTGCTCGCTTCCGCCTGCGCAATATGCATCCGCGCCGTAGCGGTCGATGGCAGGGACCACGAAATCAGCGGCCCGAGGCTGTAGCGCAAGGTATTGCCTTCGCCAAAGCTCGAGAGCGAGCCCGTGCTGCCGGCCGACAGCCCAAGGCTGATCTGCGGATACAGCTCGCTTGTTGCCACGCCAATGCGCGCGGTGGCGCCGGCCAGCGTGCGCTCGGCCTGGCGGATGTCCGGACGACGGCGCAGCAGGGCCGCGCCATCGCCCACCGGAATCGCCGCCGCCAGCCGCGGTGGGCGTTCGCAGGATGCCACGGCCTGCGGGAAGCGGCCCGGCGTCTCGCCCGTCAGCACGGCCAGCCGGTGCAGCGCGCTGCGGCGCTGCGCTTCGAGCGGCGGCATGGCTGCGCGCAATTGTTCGAGCTGGCCGCGCGCACGGCTGTTGTCGAGCGCGGTGCCGCGTCCCAGCTTCACGCGCTGGGCGGTCGATTGCACGAACTTGTTTTGTAACGCCACCGACTGGCGGGCAATCGCGATCTGCTGCCCGGCCGAGCAGGCGTCGACATAGGCGCGCGCGGTATCGGCCGCGACCGTCACCCGCGCCAGGTCGGCCGCGCCCTGCGCCGCTTCCGAATCCGCGTTCGCGGCTTCGACGGCACGGCGGATCTTGCCGAACAGGTCGAGCTGGTA
>JAQGLR010000396.1 GCA_028292765.1 Massilia sp.
CCCGGATGCATGCAGCACAGGATGGCGGTGGTGAGCGCCTGGGTGGCCCCGGCGGTGACGGTGATTTCCGAAGCGGCGTCGTAGCTGTGGCCGTAGAGCTTGCCGATCTTGGCGGCGATCGCCTCGCGCAGCGCCGGCACGCCCGTCATCGGGGGATACTGGTTGTGGCCGGCGCGCATGGCCTCGTTCACGTAGTCGAGCAGGCGCGCGTCGCAGCCGAAGTCGGGGAAGCCCTGGCCGAGGTTGACGGCGCCGTGCTGGCTTGCCAGGGCGGACATGGTGGTGAAGACAGTCGTGGCCACGGCGGGCAGGCGCGATGGCAGGGCAGGGGTGGTCATGGTGCGGCGCAAAAGGTTAAGTGAACCCTTATTCTATCGCGGCCGCCCGGTGGGCCTTGACCCAGGCCTCGGGCAGCATGATCCGGAACAGGCCACCCTGGACCGTCTTGCGGCCGAGCTTGAGCAAGGCCTTGTCCTTGGTGATGAGGACCTGGGCGCCGGCATCGCGCGCGAGCTCGAGGAATTTCTGGTCGTCGCGGTCGCTGCAGACGGGCAGGCGGATCGGCTTGCTGTCCGGCGCGACGACGGTGATCAGGGCGTCGAAACGTTCCGCCGCCACCGCGCGCCGCTCGTCGTCGAGCGGCAGGTGCGGGTAGCGCAGTACCGCCAGGTATTCGTCGCGGCAGTCGGCGCGGGTGACGGCCTGCACCTCGGCGCGCTCGAGCGCTTTCAATAAAGCGTCCCAGCGCGGGTCGTGGAAAACGAACAGGTCGAGGCAGACGTTGGTGTCGACGACGATGGATTGAACAGAAGCAGGTATCATGGAGGAAATCTTATTTGCTTTGAGTATGTATGCTGATTGTCTTATCGCCCGCCAAATCCCTCGACCTCGATACCCCGACTCCCACCCAGGAGCACACGCTCCCGGCCTTCGCCGACCGCGCCGCGCAACTGATCGGCGTATTGCGCGACCTGTCGCCCGGCCAGGTTGGGGACCTGATGCACATTTCCGACCAGCTCTCGGTGCTGAACGTGGGGCGCTACGCCAGCTGGACGCTGGATCACAGCGAAGGCCACCAGGCCGTGATGGCCTTCAACGGCGACGTGTATGCCGGCCTGGATGCGCGCAGCCTGGATGCCTGCGGGCTTGCGTTCGCCCAGCGCCGCCTGCGCATCCTGTCGGGCCTGTACGGCTTGCTGCGCCCGCTCGACCTGATCCATCCGTACCGGCTGGAGATGGGTACGCGGCTGGCCAATCCCGGCGGCAAGGACCTGTACACCTTCTGGGGCGAGACCATTACCCGCGCGCTGAATCTTGAGGTGGCGGCCACGGGCTCGTCCGCGCTGGTCAACCTGGCATCCGAAGAATACTTCAAATCGGTCAAGCCGAAGCTGCTCGACGTGCCGGTCATCACCCCGGTGTTCGAGGACTGGAAGAACGGAAAATACAAGATCATCTCGTTCTTCGCCAAGCGCGCGCGCGGGATGATGGCGCGCTATGCGGTCGAGAACGGGATCACGGATCCGGAAGCGTTGAAGGCGTTCGATGTGGATGGGTATGGGTATGTGGCGGCGGAGTCGACCGAGCGCAGCTGGGTGTTCAGGCGGTAGGGTGGGCACCCCTTGCCCACGCGGAAACATGAACATTGTCGACAGTCATCCGGGAACAGCGTTAGCGCCATGTTCGGACTGCGGCCAACAATGTTCACAGTTCCGCGTGGGCGCTGGGTGCCCACCCTACGCGTGATTACCGCGTTGCGGTAATTACTTGATCACATCCTTCGGCGCCGACTTCGCCCAGAACTTCCACCATGGCGTGTCGCCGCCGGCGTTCGGGTTCATGAAGCGGCTGTTCGGGTAGTTCAGCAGGAAGACGCGCTGGGCGTCGTCGCGCAATGCGAAGTTGCCCAGCTTGTCGTACGAGCGGATCATGATGAACATCGCTTCCTCGCGCGCCGGCGACTGCAGGTACTCGCCCACGGCGTTCTGCGCACGGTTGACGGCGGCCAGGTAGGCGCCGCGGCGGTAGTAGTAGTTCGCCACGTGCACTTCATACGCGGCCATCGCATTGATCAGGTAGTTCATGCGCGCGATGGCATCCGGCGCGTATTTGCTGTTCGGGAACTTGTCGACCAGGGCCTTGAACGCGGCGAAGGCTTCGCGCGTCGCTTTCGGGTCGCGCTCGGTCGGGTCCTGGGCGTAAATGACGCTCAGGAAACCGATCTGGTCGTTGAAATTGATCAGGCCGCGCAGGTAGTACATGTAGTCGACCTGGGGATGATTCGGGTGCAGCTTGATGAAACGCTCCACCGCGGCCATCGCCTCGGCCTGGTCCTGCGCCTTATAATGGGCGTAGGCGATTTCCATCTGCGCCTGGGTGGCGTAGGTGCCGAACGGGTAGTTCGATTCGAGGCGCTGGAACAGCGTGATAGCCTGCGCATATTGGCCGCTGCTCATCTCTCCGCGTGCCTCAGCGTATAATTTCTCCGCTGACCACTTCTGGGTCTCGTCAACGCGCTCCGGCAGGAGGCCGCAACCGGACAGGCCCAGCAGGACACTTGTAGCAACCACCACCAACAGTTTTTTTTGCATAGCTTTTTGCAGAAAAGTTTTACCGAGATTCAACGAACGGCTGATTATAGCCGATGGGACTGACGTGATATTAACAACCGCGCCGAATTCGGCGGATTTGCCCCTGGACCCCGAGTTCGACGATGAAATCGTTGCCGAGTTTCCGGATTTTCCCCTGCTTGCCAGTGGCATTGACCTTTCCCCGATTACATTACGCCTGGGCGAAGACGCCTGCGGGCAGCGCCTCGACAAGGTCGTCGCCGCGCTGGTGCCGCAGTTTTCGCGCAGCCGCCTGCAGATGTGGTTCGACCAGGGCAATGTGCTGGTCGACGGCAAGCCGGCGCGCGGCAAGGATACGGCCTATGGCGACGAAACCATCGTCGTCGCGCCCCAGCCGGCCCCCGAGGACACCGCCTTCGCTCCCGAAGCGATCGAACTGAACATTGTCTACGAGGACGAGCACATCCTCGTCATCAACAAGCCGGCCGGCCTGGTCGTGCATCCGGGCGCCGGCAACTGGACCGGCACGCTGCTCAACGGCCTGCTGCACCATGCCCCGCAACTGGGCTCGGTGCCACGCGCGGGCATCGTGCACCGCCTCGACAAGGACACGAGCGGCCTGATGGTGGTCGGCAAGACGCTGGCGGCGCAGACCGACCTCGTGCGCCAGCTGCAGGCACGCACGGTCAAGCGCGAATACTTCGCGCTGGTCTGGGGCACGCCGCAACTGTCCGGCACCATCGACGCGCCGATGGGGCGCCACCCGAAAGACCGCGTCAAGATGGCGGTGTCGAGCAGCCTGGGCGCGAAGCCGGCGATCACGCACTACACGCGCCTCGCGGAAGGCATGCTCGACCGCCGCCCGGTGAGCCTGGTGCAGTGCCGGCTCGAGACCGGCCGCACCCACCAGATCCGTGTGCACATGCTGTCGATCGGCTACGGGCTGGTCGGCGATTCGGTGTATGGCAAGACGCACCTGAGCCCGGTATTCCACCGCCAGGCGCTGCAGGCGCGCCGCCTCGGCCTGGTGCATCCGGACACCGGCGAGGCCTGCGAGTGGGTCGTCCCGCTGGCGCAGGATTTTGCCGAGCTGATCGCGCGCGCCGGCATCGCGGAGCCGGAAGCCGTTTAGTGGAGGACTGCGTGAATTGCGAGCACCTGGTGTTTCCCGACTGGCCGGACGCGCCTTCCAACATTGCTGCGCTCGCCACCACGCGCCAGGGCGGGGTGTCCGGCGCGCCGTATGACGACGGGCGCGGCGGGGGCGGGTTGAACCTCGGCTTGCACGTGGGCGACGATCCGGCGGCCGTCGCGGAGAACCGGGCGCGCCTGCAGGCCCACCTGCCGGGCCGGCCGGCCTGGATCGCGCAGGTACACGGCGCAGCCGTGGTCGATGCGGCCACGGTCGGTCCCGGCCAGCCAGGCCGCACCGGCGACGCCAGCATCGCCACCGTGCCTGGCGTGGTCTGCGCCATCCTGACGGCCGACTGCCTGCCGGTGCTGTTTGCCGATGAGAAAGGCAAGGTCGTCGGCGCCGCCCACGCCGGCTGGCGCGGCCTCGCCGGTGGCGTGCTGGGGCAGACGCTGGCGGCCATGCGCGCTGCCGGCGCCGGCGAGATCACGGCCTGGATGGGGCCGGCCATCGGGCCGACGGCCTTTGAAGTCGGGCAGGACGTATTCGACAGTTTCGCCCAAGCACTCCCGAGGCACGACATCGGTTTCGCGTTTGTCCGCCATCCCGAACGCGGCGGCAAGTACACGGCCGACATGTTCGCCCTGGCGCGCCTGATGCTCGAGCAGGATGGGGTGCGCAGCGTGGCCGGCGGCCTGCACTGCACGGCGGTCGAGCGCGACCGCTTTTATTCGTACCGCCGCGATGGCGTGACGGGGCGCCAGGCAAGTGTGATCTGGCTCAAGTAACCCATCCCGGCACCATTAATACTCTCTAATCCCCACCGCAGCCGGCATCGGCGCCAGACGCCGCCGGACCGTCGCCCTGCCGCATGCCGGCCTTCCGGGCCGCCATGCGCCTTGCATGGCGCCGCTTCGAGCCGGTCAGGTAAAAAAGTATAGACAGGGGTATCATGCAGTAAATTAAAAATGTCATCACTCCAGCGATAACGGATGTTTCCGTCGCCGCCATCAAAATGACGACATAAATCCAGCCAATAGCAACAATCCACATGCTTTTCTCCAGTTGACAACCCGATTCTAACAACGGACGCCGACATGAACATGCCCGACCCCCAAGCTTTCGCTGCGACCTGGATGACCCAGTTCTCCAACCCGACCGCCTGGCAGGGGTGGATTCCCGCCCTGGCGACGCCGAACGGCGCAGTCCAGGTCGGCGCGGCCAATCCGCTGGCAGGCGTGTTCAAGGATGTCGGCGTTACCCTGTCCCAGGGCAGGCTCGATGCGCTGCGCCAGGACTACCTGCAAAAAGCCGGCCGCCTGTGGCAAGACTTCATGTCGGGCAAGACCCCGGAGATCCACGACAAGCGCTTCACCAGCTCGGAGTGGACGGCCAGCCCGTTCTCGGCCTTCACGGCCGCGTCCTACCTGCTGAACGGCGAATTCATGCTGGCCCTCGCCGATGCGGTCGAGGCCGGTCCGCGCGAACGCCAGAAAATCCGCTTCACGGTGCAGCAGATGGTCGATGCGATGTCGCCCGCCAACTTCTTCGCCACGAACCCGGAAGTCCAGGCCAAGCTCATCGAGACCAAGGGCGAAAGCCTCACCAAGGGCTTGCAGAACATGCTGGCCGACATGCAGAAGGGCCGCCTTTCGCAGTCCGACGAATCCGCTTTCGAAGTCGGCGTGAACGTCGGCACCGCGCCTGGCCATGTGGTCTATGAGAACGAACTGTTCCAGCTGATCCAGTACAGCCCGACGACGCCGAACGTGCGCGCGGTGCCGCTCCTGATGATCCCGCCGTGCATCAACAAATTCTACATCCTCGACCTGCAGCCGGAAAATTCGCTGGTGCGCTACGTGGTCGGGCAGGGCAATACGGTGTTCATGGTCTCGTGGCGCAATCCCGACAAATCGATGGGCAACCTGAACTGGGACGATTACGTCGAGCGCGGCGCGATCGAGGCGATCGACGTGGCGTGCGGGATCAGCGGCCAGGACAAGGTGCACGTCTTCGGCTTCTGCGTCGGCGGCACGATCGCCGCCACCGCGCTGTCGGTGCTGGCCGCGCGCGACCGCCAGCCGGCCGCGAGCCTGAGCCTGCTCACGACCCTGCTCGATTTTTCCGACACCGGCGTGCTCGAGGTGTTCATCGACGAAACCCAGGTGGCGCAGCGCGAGCAGAAGCTGGCCAAGGGCGGCATCATGCCGGGCGGCGACCTGGCGACGACCTTCTCGGCCCTGCGTCCGAACGACCTGGTGTGGAACTACGTCCAGCAAAACTACCTGAAGGGCAAAGCGCCGCCGGCGTTCGACCTGTTGTACTGGAACGCCGACAGCACCAACCTGCCGGGCCCGATGTTCTGCTGGTACCTGCGCAATACCTATCTCGAGGACAAGCTGAAGCAGCCGGGCGCGCTGACCGTGTGCGGCGTGCCGGTCGACCTCGGCCGCATCGATGCGCCGGTCTTCATCTACGGCTCGAAGGAAGACCATATCGTGCCGTGGCAGGCCGCGTTCGCCTCGATGACATTGCTCAATCCAAAGAAGGCAAAGGCGAATCGCTTCGTGCTGGGCGCTTCGGGCCATATTGCCGGGGTGATCAACCCGGCGTCGAAAAACAAGCGCAGCCACTGGGTAAACGAGAAGCGCGATCACAACGAGAAGAGCGAAAAGAAGGGCGGCAAGTCCGGCAGGACCGGCCCGCTGACGGCGGAGGACTGGTTTGCCGGCGCGGAAGAGCGCAAGGGCAGCTGGTGGCCGGAGTGGGCGCGCTTCCTGCAGGAGAACGGCGGCGCCGAGGTGCCGGCGCCTGGCCAGCCGGGCAACGCGCAGTACCTGCCGTCGGAACCGGCGCCGGGACGGTATGTGAAGGTGAGGGCGGAGCGAGCGTAGCGTGGAGTAAAGCCCACGGCAGCGTAATAATTGCTGCACCTGCGCAACGAACGTGGTACTTTTAGTTGGTTTGCCCCAGGCCGGGGGCTACAGCGCCCCGCCCGGACTTCATTGACGCCGGCTTTTTGGTAATTATTCAAAAGCGTTCCGCCTGTGCCTGGCGGCGACGCAACTTATGGAATTTGAGATGAGCAGTGCAAAAAACAGTACCGAACGCCTGATCAAGAAATATCCGAACCGTCGCCTCTACGACACCCAGACAAGTTCTTACATTACCTTGACGGACGTAAAGCAACTGGTCCTCGAAGCGGACACCTTCACCGTCGTCGACGCCAAGACGAGCGAAGACCTGACCCGCAGCATCCTGTTGCAGATCATCCTCGAAGAGGAAGCCAACGGCGCACCGATGTTCACGAGCGTGGTACTGGCGCAGATCATCCGTTACTACGGCCATGCCATGCAGGGCATGATGGGTTCCTACCTGGAAAAGAACGTGCAGGCGTTCACCGACATCCAGAACAAGTTCACCAGCAACGCCGCCGGCGCCATCGAAGGCAAGCCCTTCAGCCCGGAAATGTGGACCCAGTTCATGAATGTGCAGGGCCCGATGATGCAGGGCATGATGAATAACTACATCGACCAGAGCAAGAACCTGTTCGTGCAGATGCAGGAGCAGATGCAGAACCAGAGCAAGGCGCTGTTCAGTGCGTTTCCGTTTCCGGCGCCCGGAACGACGCCGACGCCGACGCCGACCGACAAGAAGTAGTTCCGATGTTGTATGCAATGTGAATGCCCGGCCTCGCGCCGGGCATTTTGCCTTGTGCGGCCGTGCCGGCGCCAACTGCAGCGTTGCAGAACGGCCCGCTCGCCGGGCCAAAACCACCCCTCCGGTGTCCGGCCAGCCCCGCTTCAGGTACAATCTCAGATTGCCCAGAATGTTTACCTCCCCGCGCCCATGCTCGAACTCCGCCGTACTCCCGCACCTGCCACCAGCGCTGCCGCCACTCCTGACACCGTCGCCGCTCCCGCCGCCGCCCCGAAGGTCGGTTTCGTTTCGCTCGGCTGCCCGAAGGCGCTGGTCGACTCGGAGCAGATCCTGACCCAGCTGCGCGCCGAGGGCTACCAGACCGCCAAGTCCTACGCCGGCGCCGACCTCGTCATCGTCAATACCTGCGGCTTCATCGATGCCGCGGTGCAGGAGTCGCTCGACGCCATCGGCGAGGCGCTGGCCGAGAACGGCAAGGTGATCGTCACCGGTTGCCTGGGCGCGAAGAAGGATGCGTCGGGCGAAGATATTATTACCAAGGTCCATCCGAAGGTGCTGGCCGTGACCGGTCCGCATGCGATGGCCGAGGTGATGGAATCGGTGCACCTGCACCTGCCGATGACGCACAACCCGTTCATCGACCTGATGCCGGACCACGGCGTCAAGCTGACGCCGAAGCACTACGCCTACCTGAAGATTTCCGAAGGCTGCAACCATCGTTGCAGCTTCTGCATCATCCCTTCCATGCGCGGCGATCTCGTATCGCGCCCGATCGCGGATCTGATGCTGGAAGCGGAAAACCTGTTCAAGGCCGGCGTCAAGGAATTGCTCGTCATTTCACAGGACACCAGCGCCTACGGCGTCGACGTCAAGTTCCGTTCGGGTTTCTGGAACGGCCGCCCGATCAAGACCCACATGACCCAGCTGGCCGAGGCCCTGCGCGAGATGGCGCGCGAGCACGGTGCATGGGTGCGCATGCACTACGTCTACCCGTAC
>JAQGLR010000338.1 GCA_028292765.1 Massilia sp.
CCGGCAGCGCCTATGAGCTCGAGGCCCGGGCCTGCCCGGACAGCCTGCTGCGCGACTGCGTGCAGGTCAGCGCCCGGCCCGGCACCGGGAGGGTCGACGCGCGCTTCAGCGACCCTGAATGCGGCACGCTCACCCTGACCAGCACGGGAGAGCAGGGCGCAAGCGGCATCACAAACAGCAGTGCAAAACGGTGCTGGCCATGAGCACAAGGGCAGCGCACCGCGGCTTCACGCTGGTCGAACTGCTGGCCGCACTGGCGATCGGCGCGACCCTGCTGGCGCTGGCATTGCCGGACCTGAACGCACTGGTCCGCGCCCAGCAACTGCGCGCTGCCACGAGCGACCTGTTCGAGGCGATCGGGCTGGCGCGCGCCCAGGCAATTGCCCGCAACACGCGCATCAGGCTGGCCCCGCGCGACCCGGCCGGCGGCGACTGGGCGCAGGGCTGGACGGTCTTTGCCGACCGCGACGACGATGGCGTGGCCGGCCCAGGGGACGAGGTCATCGCCGTGCACGGGCCGCTGGCACCCGGCATCGCCTTCGACTTTGCCTTCACCGGGCCTGCGCCGCCGTACTACATCGCCTACAATGGCGCCGGGCGTTCGTGCAGCGACACCAGCGGCGCGGCGGCGCGCCCGGGTACGCTGTCGCTGTTCCATGGCGGCGCGGTCCGCCGTATTAAAATCAACATGCTGGGCCGGGCGCGCATCTGCAACCCGGCGCGCGACGACAACTGCGAGGGCGCCCAGGCTCCCTCTTGAGGCGCCACCTTGAGGCCCCGTCCCGACAGGAACAAAGACAACTGTGCAGATCAAGAACGACACCGACGGCATGGCGCTGGCCCTGGAGTGGGCCGCGAAGGGCATGTACATCACCGCGCCCAATCCGCGCGTGGGCTGCGTCATCGTGCGTGACGGCGAGGTGATCGGCGCCGGCCACACCCAGCCCGCCGGCCAGGCCCACGCCGAAATCCAGGCGCTGCGCGACGCCGCGGCGCGCGGCAAGGACGTACGTGGCGCGACTGCCTACGTCACGCTGGAGCCGTGCAGCCACTACGGCCGCACGCCGCCATGCTCGAACGCCCTGGTCGAAGCGGGCTTGAAGCGGGTGGTGGCGGCGATGGGGGACCCCAACCCGCTCGTCGCCGGACGCGGCATGGCCCAGTTGCAGGCGGCCGGGATCGAGACCGCATCCGGGGTGCTGGCCGATGCAGCGCACGAGCTGAACATCGGCTTCTTTTCGCGCATGCGGCGCGGCCGCCCATGGGTGCGCCTGAAAACCGCGGCCAGCCTGGACGGCATGACGGCCCTGGAGAACGGCGAGAGCCAATGGATCACGGGGCCGCAGGCACGCGCCGACGGCCATGCCTGGCGCGCGCGGGCCTGCGTCATCCTGACCGGCATCGGCACGGTGAAAGCGGACGACCCGCAGCTGACGGTGCGCGGGATCGATATGCCGGCTGTCGAGGATCACGCGCCGCGCCAGCCGCGCCGCGTGATCGTCGCCAGCCGCCTCGAGATCGACCCGGGCGCCCGCATCCTGCAGGGCGAACCCTGCTGGATCGTGGCGGCTGTGGCCGATCCCGGCAAGGAAGCCGGCCTGCGCGCGGCCGGCCATGAAGTGATCTTTTTACCGAACGCCGCCGGCAAGGTCGACCTGGCCGCGCTGATGCTGGAATTGGGCCGGCGCGAAATCAACGAGGTGCACGTCGAGGCCGGGTCGAAGCTGAACGCTTCGCTGGTGCGCGAGGGCTGCGTCGACGAGCTGCTGGTCTACCTGGCGCCAAGCCTGATCGGCGTGGGGCAGGGCATGTTCGCGCTGCCGGCGCTTGATCGCCTGGCCGACAGGATCGCACTGCGTTTTCACGCCGTGACGCAGGTCGGGAGCGACTTGCGCATCCTGGCGCGTATCATGAAAACCGAGATTAAAACCGAGAATTAAAGAAGGAATACACCGCATGTTTACTGGAATCGTCGCCGCCGTCGGCACCATCAACTCCGTTTCGCCGCTGGCGGGTAGCGAGGACGCGGGCGTGCGCCTCGAGATCGATGCCGGCGGCCTGCCGCTGGCGGACGTCGTGCTGGGCGACTCGATCGCCATCAACGGCGCCTGCATGACCGTGGTCGCCAAGACCGGCGGCGCCTTCTCGGTCGACGTGTCGCGCGAGAGCCTGAGCAAGACCGTCGGCCTCGACGCACCGGGCGAAGTCAATCTCGAAAAGGCGCTGACGCTGGCCGAGCGCCTGGGCGGCCACCTGGTCTCGGGCCACGTCGACGGCCTGGGGCAGGTGCACAGCTTCGAAGCGGTGGGCGAGTCGCGCGAACTCGTCATCGATGCGCCACACGAGCTGGCGAAATTCCTCGCCTATAAAGGTTCGGTGGTGGTCAACGGCGTGTCGCTGACTGTCAATCGCGTGGAAGACCTGGTGCTCGACGGCGTTAAAGTGTGCCGCTTCTCGATCAACCTGATCCCGCACACGATCGAGGTCACGACGCTCAGGCACCTGCACGCCGGATCGAAGGTCAACCTCGAGATCGACCTGATCGCGCGCTATGTCGAGCGCATGCTGTCGGCTGCGAGAGTCTAAGCTGCGTTGGTGAAGTAAAGGGAACTGGTGCCGCAGTCGCCGCACTCGCGGTAGAAGCGCGCACCATCCTTGCGGATGCGTTCCTGGTGGCCCCGGTTGCCACACCGGACCTCGACCGGCGTCGTGCCGCCACAGCCGGCGCAACTGAAGTAATAGCCGAAGCGCCCATGCTGGATGGACAGCGTCGCGCTGCCGCAGGCGCTGCAGGCGGGCGCCGCCGCTGGTCCTGGCACGGCAGCGGGCTCGACGGGCCCGTCGGCCAGCTCGCTGGCCTGGCCATCATCCTGGCAGCCGGCCGCCAGCGCGACCGCGCTGGCCGCGCTTGCAGCCGAAGTCGCAAGCCCCGCAGCAGGCGCTTGCGCGCGCGCCGGCTGCGCTTCGTGCATGACCCCGAAGCGCGCCATGTAATCGGTGGTCGAAGGGCAATGCAGTGCGACCAGCTTGTTGGCGATATCGGCGGTCGAGTCATACAGGCCGGTGCGCAGCAGGCCATCGAGCGCACCGAGCGCCGGCGCGTTTTCCAGCGACTTGTTCATCTTTTCGATGAACTGGTCGGCCTTGATGACGCGCCCGGTATCCAACCTGCGCGGCCGGTCGATGCGCGCGTTCGGCGCCACCAGCACCCAGGATTCGATCGGGCAGTCGCCCAGTCCCAGTTGTTCCAGTGCACGGCGCAATACCGGCACGCTGCGTTCGTTCTGCGCCAGCGGCGACGGCATGCCTTCCCAGGTCTTGCCGGCCTCGTTCCAGCGCAGGAATTCGCCGTCGTCGGTGATCTTCACGCCATGCGAGAAGGGTTTCGTCTCGAGCACATAAAAGCGGCGCGTGCGGTGGATCAGCAGGTGGTCGATCTGCGCTACCTGGCCGCCGCCCAGGTCGAGCCGCAGGTCGTGGATGACGGCGGTACGGGTCGCGTCCTTCAGGTAGGCATCGATCAGCCAGGCAGCCTCGCGCTCGCCCTTGATTCCGGCGCGAATGGTGCGCAGCTGGCGTTCGATCAGGGCGCGCTTGTCCGGTCCGGCCAGCGCGCGCATGCGTTCCAATATCGTGACGATTGGTTCCTTGTTATCGCAGTCCTTGTAAATCATCCTCAACTCCTGCCCAGTTTGAACTTGCAGTCTAGTGCTACGTCAACTTTCCGCCACCGTATTTCATGCATCTAGGCAAGATTACCCTTGCCGCATGGTTTTTGTTGCGTACCCGACGCACCCGAATCCGCGTAGACTGCCGCGATCAGTGCCGGCGGCGAACGGATCGCCGCGATCGAATCCCCGGACCCGGTGTGCCGGGCGGCCGGGCGCGCGGGCGAACCGACGGCAAGGGCTTCGTCGCGACGGGCGCGAAAGGCAATGGCGACAATAACTGGTGGGTGGCCACCCTCGGCCGCATCGATGCCGCCAGCGGCGCGCTGCGGGTCATCGCGGCGCCGAAAATGCAGGCCGGCCTGCCGCGGGTGTCGCCCGATGGCCGCACGGTGATCTACGACGGCGAAGGGCATGCGATCCGCAAGCCGGATCAGCTGGACCAGCGCAAAAGGACGGTGGAGTGGTTTGGGCGGTATTTGAAATAAGTTCAGTGCGCCGGTTGCGCAGCCGTTCCCTTCGGTGCCGCCGCTTCCTTCGGCGCCGCCGCCTTCTGCGGATACAACACCACCTGCACGTAATTATTATTGTCCAGGAAGCGCCGCGCCGCTTCCTGGACCTCGGCCGCGGTCAGTGCCGCGACGCGTGCTTCGTGGGTCAGGATCGATTGCGGGTCGGTCCCTTCCAGCAGCGAGGACTGGATCCGCCCCAGCCAGTAGCCGTTTTCGCGCAGCGCCCGGCGGTAGTTCTGGAGCCAGTTCTGCTTCACCTTCACCAGGTCGGCAGCTAGCGGCCCTTCGCGCTTGAGGCGTTCGAATTCCTCGAAGGTGGCGGCCAGGACCTTGTCGACGCTTTCCGGCGCGGTCGGCAGGTTGACCGACAGCGAGTAGCTGCCGTAGGGGATGCGGCTGATCGCGCCGCCGGCGTTGCCGCCGTAGATCAGCGAGAGCTTTTCGCGCAGCACCTCGATGATGCGCAGGTTGAGCACTTCGACCAGGGCCTGCATGCGCATCTGTTCAAGCTGCGAGAACTCGGCCTTGCCGGTAAAGGTCAGCGAGATCGTGCTTTTCGGCTCGCTGCCGCTGTACACGGCGCGCTTGACCACGCCCGTCACCGGACGCAGGCCGACGTCGCGCCAGGCGACCGGAATGTCGTGCGTCGGCAGGCTGCCGAGGTAGGTCGCCAGCAGCGGCTTGATTTTCGCGATGTCGAAGCTGCCGACCATGACGAAGGTCAGGCCCCTGGCGCTGGAGAAGCGTTCGCGGTAGATCGCGATGCTGCGGTCCAGGTCGATCTGCGCGTATTCCTCCGGGCGCAGCGGCTTTGGTGCGCGCGGGTGGTTGTTGTACAGCGTCGCGACCACGGTCTCGCCGAAACGCGCGCCCGGCTCGCCGAGGCGGTTGCGCGCCGCTTCGACCTGTTTGCCGATGAAGGACTTGAACAGGCCTTCGTCGCGGCGCACGGAGTCGAAACGCAGCCACAGCATCTGCAGCATGGTTTCGATATCGGCAGCGCCCGAGGAGGCGCCGACGACCTCGCTGTAGCCGGCCATGCCCATCGTCACCGCAGCGGACTTGCCGGCCAATACCTTCGACAGGTCGAGCGGCGAATAATCCTTCAGGCCCATGCTGGCGACGATGCCGTTGGCGTAGCGCGCGTTGAGGATGTCGGCGTCCCCGAACAGGCTCTGGCCGCCGTAGCGCGCCGCGCTCATCACCACCTGGTCGTTGCGGAAATCGGTGGGCTTGAGGATCACCTTGACGCCATTCGACAGCGTCAGGTGGGTCAGGCCGAGCGCCTTGTCCCCGGATTCATGGACGATCTGGCCGGGCTTCGGCGGCTGCGCCATCAGCTGCGCGCCGAGCGGTTTTTCCGCATACGGCGCCACGTCCGCCTGTTCGGCTTTCGCGAGCGCCGCCAGCAGGGCCTCGCCTGAAGCCTCCCCTTGCGGCGGCGTGTCGGCGCGTGCGATGCCGGTGTAGATCACCAGCTTGCCCGAGTTGGCCGGAATGGTGCGGCGCGCGTAGGCGTTGATTTCCTCGAGCGTGATCCCGGGCAGCATCTGCTGGACGTAGCGGTACTCGGCGGCGATGCCGGGGATCGGCTCCTGCTGCAGGAAGTTGCGCATGTACTCGGCGACATACACGCCGGAATTGGTCTTGTCGCGCTCGCTGTAGCCGCGCTCGTAGGTGCGCATCGCGTCCTTTTTGGCGCGCTCGAGTTCTGGCGCGGTGAAGCCGTGGCGCCGGACGCGTTCGTTCTCCCGCACCAGGGCTTCGATCGCGGCCGGTGCGCCGCCGGGGCCGACCGCGGCGCTTGAATTGAAGGATTTATAGAAGGGCGTGAGTTTGCCGAGGCCGCTGCCGCCGCCCAGGAAAGGCGGCAGTGGCAGCTGCGACAATTCCTGCAGGCGGTCGCCCAGCATGCCGCCGAACAGGCCCTCGACCAGTTGCTCGCGGTAGCCGCGCACGGTATCGGGCTCGCGTACCGGCAGCACCGGGTAGCGGATCAGGACGCCGTTGCCGCCGGCTTCGCGATCAAGGACCACCACCGCCTCGGTCGTCTCGCGCGCCGGGATCTGCGCGTAGACGCGCTGGCGGCTTGGTGCCGGGTTCTTCAGCTTGCCGAAGTGCGAGCGGATCAGTTTTTCGATGAGGATAGGGTCGGCGTCCCCGACGGCGACCACCGCCATCAGGTCGGGCCGGTACCAGTCGCGGTAAAAACGGCGCAGTGCCTCCGGGCGGAAGTTGCGCAGCACTTCTTCCTTCCCGATCGGCAGCCGTTCGGCATAGCGCGAGCCGTTGTAGATCTTCGGCAGCAGCTGCTTGCTCATCCGGTCGCCGGCGCCTTTGCCCAGCCGCAGTTCCTCGAGCACGATGCCGCGCTCCTTTTCGACCGTCGCATCGTCGAAGGTGATGCCCTGGGCCCAGTCTTCCAGCACCTGGAAGGCCTTGTCGAGGTGTTCGCGCTTGCCCATCGGGATCGGCAGGATGTAAACGGTTTCGTCGAACGAGGTATAGGCATTCAGGTCGGCGCCGAACTTGACTCCGATCGACTGCAGGTAGTTGACCAGTTCCTGCTTCTTGAAATTGGTGCTGCCGTTGAAGGCCATGTGCTCGACAACGTGCGCCAGGCCCTGCTGGTCCTCGTCTTCCTGGATCGATCCGGCTTTCACGACGAGGCGCAGTTCCAGCCGGCGTTCGGGCCGGGCGTTCTTCTGGATGTAGTAAGTCAGTCCATTGGCGAGTTTCCCCACCTTGACCTGGGGGCCGATCGGGATCGGCGCGTCCAGCTTGAGGGCGGCGCCGGCGACGAAGGGTTGCGCGAGGAGGACGGCAAGAAGGGCGTTGCGGACAAAGCGAGAGAACGGTGGAATGAACATCGGAGGTCCGGTTAACTGAGCGGTAACTGAGCGGTAACTGAGCGGTAAAGTGCGCGGGAAAGTAACGTCGAGCGGCCATTGTAATGGCCGCCCGCGGCTTCGTGCACCCAAACCCTCAAACCGCCCGGCACCTCACACGGTCACGCGTCCAGCGCGCAACAGCGCTTCCATCTCGCGCGCCGGCACCGGCCGGCTGTACAGGTAACCCTGCAGCACTTCGCAGCCGATCCGGCGCAGGAAGTCGCGCTGCGCCAGCGTCTCCACCCCTTCGGCCACCACCCGTAGCGAGAGCCCGTCGGCGAGGGCGATCGTGGCCTGGGCGATGGCCGCGCTGCGCGCGTCGGTCGTGATGTTGCGCACGAACGCCTGGTCGATTTTCAGCTTGTCGAGCGCGAAGCGCGACAGGTAGCCGAGCGAGCAGTAGCCGGTGCCGAAATCGTCCAGCGACAGCGACACGCCCATCGAGCGCAGCTCGGCCAGCTGGGCTTCGGCGGCGGTGGTGTCACCCAGCATGACGCTCTCGGTCAGCTCGACCTCGAGGTAGCACCCCTCCAGGCCCGATTCAGCGAGGGCGGCGCGCACCACGGCCGGGACCGTGCCGGCCTTGAACTGGTGCGCCGACACGTTCACCGCCACCGGGACGCGCGGCAGGCCGGCGTCCTGCCAGGCCTTGTTCTGCAGGCAGGCCTGGCGGATCACCCAGTCGCCGATCGGCAGGATCAGGCCCGTGTCTTCGGCCAGCGGGATGAAGTCGGCCGGCGAGACCCGGCCCAGCTCCGAGCTGTGCCAGCGCAGCAGCGCTTCCATGCCGAGCACGCGGCCGTCGCCGGGCGCCTCCTGGGGCTGGAAGTGCAGCGCCAGCTCGGCGCACCCGATGGCCCGGCGCAGGCGCGTTTCCAGCGCCAGCCAGCGCAGCGCCTGGTCGTTCATTTCGCCCTTGAAGAAGCGGAACCCATTGCGCCCCGCATCCTTCTGGTGCGCCAGCGCGACGTCGGCGGCCTTCAGCAGGTCGCCGGATGCCTCGCCGTCGCGCGGAAAGATGCTGATGCCGATGCTGCCGGTGACGACGACGTCATGCCCCCCCACCGAGACCGGCTGGGCGATGGCGTCGATCAGGCTGTGCGCCCTGAGGATGATGGCTTCGGTGTCCTTGCACTCGGTGAGCATCACGAATTCGTCGCCCGACAGGCGGGCGACGGTGTCGGCGGGGCCGGCGACCCCGCTGGCGCGGCGCGCCACTTCGCGCAGCAGCGCGTCGCCGGCCGTGTGGCCAAGGCTGTCGTTGATGCGCGCGAGGCGGTCGACGTTCAGCAGCAGCAGCGCCAGCTGGGTGCCATCGCGGCGCGCGCCCGCGATCGATTGCTGCAGCCGGTCGTGGAACAGCGAGCGGTTCGGCAGCAGGGTCAGCGCGTCGTGGTTCGACAGGAAGTCGAGCTGGTTGTGGGCCGCCTTCAGCGCCGACAGGTCGCTCGAGACCGAGACATAGGCGCTGACTTTGCCGGCTGCGTCGTGGACGGCGCTGATGCTCATGCGCTCCGGGTAGACCTCGCCGTTCTTGCGGCGGTTCCAGATCTCGCCGCGCCACTGGCCGTGCTGCTCCAGGCTATCCCA
>JAQGLR010000348.1 GCA_028292765.1 Massilia sp.
GGTAAACTCGGAATCCATGGCCATGCGAACTGGCGCCAGGCCTTCGACAACCATCCCTATATCGCGCACTTCCTGCGCGTGCACAAGTCGCTGGCGGTGGCGCCGACCCGGGTCGAGCCCCAGTGGCACCTGGACTACGAAAATCCGGGCGACCCGATGTTCCACGAGTTCCTCGAAAGCCTGAAGGACTACCAGGGACGGCACCGCCCGATGCTGACGCATTCGCTCGTGCTGTCGCTGCACGGTCCCAAGTTCGACGTCTTCGTCGACAAGCTGATGCGACGTAAACTGGCCTTCCGGATGGCGCAGCGCACGCCGGAGATGCCGTTCGACCGCCTGTGGCTGGGCGCAACGCCAGAACGCCCGCGCTACAGCCCCGAGGTGGACGGCGGCCTGTGCATCGAAGTGATGCCGATGGAGCCGCTGCAGATGCCGCCGGAGACCTTCGCCACGCCACCGGCTCAGCCGCGCGACCCGAAGCCGGGCGACATGGTCCGGGTGACGGCGCGCGCCTTCCTGGTGCGCGACCTGGACCACACGCTGCGCTGCTGCGCGAATAACCTGGACTGGGAGCCTGAAGCTGCCGTCCAGGACCTGCGCCACGAGGGATACCGCCGCGCCGTGATGCCTTTCACCGTGGCCAACAGCGCCGCGCTGCACGTGATCGAGCCGCAGGCCTGGAATACCGACGCCGCCCACTACCTGAACAACTGGGGACCCGGCCTGTATTACATCCGCATCGCGGTCAACGACCTGAAAGCCAAGGCCGAAGACCTGAAGGCGCGCGGCACCGCCTTCACCTGGGTGCCCGAATCGGAGGCGGTCGGTGGGCGTGCCCTGATCAGGATCGACCCGCGCGACATGCGCGGCCAGGTATTCGAATTCGAGGAAGCTTGACATGGGTAGCCATCTGGCAAACGCAGAGGCGGGATGCGAACTGCAACGGGAACCCATCAACAGTTCGGTCAGCGTCGAGCGCGACGGCGCGCTGGGATGGGTCGTGCTGACCCGGCCGGCGCAGATCAACGCCATCAACGACGAGATCCGCCAGGGCGTGCCGCAAGCCTTGCGCGCGTTCGATGCCGACCCGGAAATCCGCGTCATCGCGATCCGGGGCGAAGGCCCGCGCGGTTTCTGCGCCGGCGCCGACATCAAGGAGGCGCGCGGACCCGAGACCGCAATCGAAGTACGGCGCCGCATGGAAGGCGCGCGCTGGATCGAGGCGATCGACACGATCCAGAAACCCGTGATCGCCGCCATCCACGGCTATTGCCTGGGCGGAGGCCTCGAACTGGCACTGGCCTGCGACATCCGCTTCGCCACGCCTGACGCCGTCTTCAGCCTGCCGGAAACGGCGCTGGGCCTGATTCCGGGCGGCGGCGGCACCCAGCGCCTGCCGCGCATCGTCGGCCCGGGGCGCGCGATGGACCTGCTGCTGACAGGCGAGCGCCTCGATGCTGCCGCCGCCAAGGGCATGGGGCTGACCACGCGCACTGCCAGCGTGTCCGAAGCCTTGGTCGACGAGGTGCGTGCTTTTGCCTTGCGCATCGCGGCACGGGCGCCGGCGGCCACGCTCTCGGCCAAGCGCGCCGCACGCGGCGCCTTCGACCTGGCGCTCAAGCAGGGGCTCGACCTCGAGCTCGACCTGTTCGCGATGCTGAAGCCCAGCGACGACGCGCAGGAAGCCGCCAGCGCCTTTCGCGAAAAGCGCGCGCCAAATTTCACCGGTCACTAAGCCATGGGCACTGGAGACAAAACGATGAGTGAACGAAAGCTCGAAGGGCGGGTAGCGATCGTTACCGGCGCCGGCGGGGGACTGGGCGCCGAAGCGGCGCGGGTGTTGTCCATGCATGGCGCATATGTGGCAATTGTCGACATCGACGGCGAGGCCGCGCAGCGCGTCGCCGCGGCGATCGAGGCAGGCGGCGGCCAGGCGCTCGCGGTGCAGACCGACGTGTCGTCCGAGGCGGCGGTCAAGGCCATGGTCGAGGCGGTGGTGGCGCGGTTCAAACGCGTCGACGTCCTCCATAACAATGCGGCGATATTGAGCGTCGAGCAACGCCGGCGCGACCGCGACGTGATCAACATGGATGTCGAGGCCTGGGACCTGGCGATGGCGGTCAACCTGCGCGGCGCCATGCTGTGCACCAAGTACGCGGTGCGCGAGATGCTCAAGAACGGAAAGGGCTCGGTGATCTTCGCCACCTCGGGCCTGGGCGCGCAGGGCGACCTGTCGCTGTCCGCCTACGCCGCCTCGAAGGCGGCGCTGATCATGCTGAGCCGCTCGGTGGCCGCCCAGTACGGCAAGCAGGGTATTCGTTCGAACGCGCTGCAGATCGGCCTCGCGCCAGCGGAAAACGCGCATGAAAGCATGCCGGCGCCGCTGATCGGCATCCTGCGCGACAACCACTTGACGCCCGACGTCGGCACCCCGCGCCAGATCGCCGACGTGGTGGCCTTCCTGGCCTCGGACGAATCCTCGTTCGTAACCGGGACGACGCTCGTCGCCGACGGCGGCTTCGGCAGCCATACGCCCTCGCTGGTGGCGATGAAGGCCTTTTTTGCGCAAACCGGCGCCCATGGAATGTAAGGAGCATCAATGAAAGCAGCCATCATCACGGAAAAGGGCGCCGCCCCGGCGATCCAGGATTTTCCCGCGCCGACGGCGCAGCCGGGCGCCTTATTGGTCGACGTCGACACCGCCGGCCTCGGTGGATGGGACGTGCTGGGCGCCTACCGTCTTGGCGTCCAGTTTCCGTGCGTGATACGCGGTGAAGGGGTAGGGCGGCTCGAGGACGGCCGCCGCGTCTACTTCGGCGAGCGCTCGCTGCAGCCCTACGGCGCATGGGCCGAGCGCACCGTGGTGCCGGTCGAAGAGCTTTGGGATGTGCCCGACGATGTCGACGACCGCACCGCGATCGCGATGGGCATCGCCGCCACCGGCGCGCTGGTGCCGCTGGAAGCGGCCAAGATCCAGCCCGGCGAGCAGGTGCTGGTGCTGGGCGCGACCGGGACTTTGGGACAGATCGCGCTGCAGCTGGCGCGCCACCTCGGCGCCGGTCGCGTGGTAGCCGCCGCACGCTCCGCCCCCGCCCTCGAGCGGCTAAGGGAGCGCCGCATCGCCGACGATATCGTGGTCCTCGGTGGCAGCGACGATGTGGCGGCCCTGAAAGCGGCTGGAGGCGCCGGCTTCGACGTGGTGCTCGACCTCGTCTGCGGGCAGCCGATGCTCAATGCCCTGAAGGCCACGCGCTGGGGCGCGCGCATCATGACCATCGGCACCGGCGCCGGACGCCAGCTCAACCTCGATATTGCCGACCTGCTGTTTCGCACCCTGTCGTGCATCGGCACCGGCCAGCGTCCGCCAGCCGACCGCCGCGCGATCTGGGAGCGCCTGCTGCGCGTCGCGCGCGAGCAGGACATCCAGATCGATTATGTCGATTACGCTTTCGAGGACGCGGCCGCAGCATGGGCGGCGCAGATCGACGGGCCGCACGCCAAGATCACCGCGCGGGTGCGCGGCTGAACCTCGATATGTATAGCTGAGGCATGGCTGAGAATGGACCCGTGCCGGCTGCGCGCACGGACCTGCGCAGCATCACACTGATCCTGGCCGGCCTGGCGATGCTCGGGCCGTTCTCGATCAACGCCTACCTGCCATCGTTCCACGAGATGTCGACTGTGCTCCATACCGACCAGGTGGCGCTGCAGCAGACCATCTCCGTCTATTTCGCCGCGTTCGCCTTCATGTCGCTATGGCATGGGGCGATTTCCGATTCGCTGGGGCGGCGCAAAGTGGTGCTGGCAGGGCTGGCGCTGTATGCGCTGGCCTCGCTCGGCTGCGCCCTCGCCACCCGCGTGGAGCAGTTGTGGGTGCTGCGCGCACTGCAGGGTTGCTCGGCCGGCGCCGGCATCGTGATCGGGCGCGCGGTGGTGCGCGACCTGCACGACGGTCCGCTGGCGCGGCGCATGATGTCGCAGGTCGTGATGCTGTATGGCCTGGCCCCTGCCGTGGCGCCACTCATCGGCGGTGCGCTGCAGGTGGCTTTCGGCTGGCGCTCCGTATTCCTGTTCCTGGGATTGCTGGCGGCTGCCTTGTTTGCGGCGGTGGCGCTGCGCTTGCCCGAGACGCTGCCGCCCAGCGCGCGCCAGCCGTTCAATGCCCGGGCACTGGCGGCGGGTTACGGCGAACTGCTGCGCCATCGCGCCTTCATGGTGTGGGCCTGTGCATACGCCCTGATGTTCGGCGCGTTCTTCGTCTACGTGCTGTCGGCACCCGTATTCCTGATGCGGCACCTCGGCCTGGGCGAATCCGATTTCATCTGGTTATTCGGCCCTGCCACGGTCGGACTCATCGGCGGCTCCGCGCTGGCCAGCCGCTCTGCGGTGCGCTGGTCCGGCAACAAGACGCTGGCGCGTGGGTTTGCCGTGATGGCGGCCGCCAACCTTTACAACCTGGCGGTGTGCCTGGCGGCGCCCGAAGGGGCGGCGTGGTACGTGGCATATGTGTTCGTCTTCAACCTCGGCATGTCGCTGGCGGTTCCCACGCTGACGATGCGCGCCCTCGATTGCGTCCCGGCGCGGCGCGGCATGGGCTCGTCCGTGCAAATCTTCGTACAAACGGGTTTTAACGCCCTTATCGCTGCGGTGCTGGCGCCGCTGGCCTGGGGTTCGCTGCTGTCGCTGGCGATTGCCGGGGCGGGGCTGTCGCTGTGTGCGGGGCTGGCGACCATGCTGGCGGGCCGCCTGACATACCCTGCGGGGGTATGAAAAAACCGCCCGGCGCCGCTTGCGGGCGCGGGGCGGCTTGCGCCGGGCAGAGGCGAGTTACAGGAAGATGCCCAGGTTCGGCGTGCCCAGCACGGCCTGGTCGATGATGACTTCGCGGCGCGCCAACAGGTAGCCTTCCTCCGTCTTGCGCAGAACGTCATGACGCTCGCACGGGACCAGGTCGAAGCGGTCGTTGTCGAAGCGGTTGCGGGTCAGCAGCAGGTAGCTCTGGACCTTGAACTCGTTCTCCTTGTCGGTACGGTAGACCCGGATGTTCGACACCATGTGCTTGGTGCGCGACGGCGGATCCTCGCCCCATGCGCTGCGGGTATCCATCACGCGCATCACGCGCAGCATGATCGAGCGGTAGTCGTCGTACATGTGCTGGACCGTGCGTATTACCGACTTGTCCTGGTCGCGGGTGGCGCGGGTATGGCGCAGCGGCACCGTGTATTCGATGTCCTTGGCGACCATTGCGATCCAGTCGCGCAGGCGCAGCGTGTCGAACAGTTCGGCTTCGTCGTACAGGAATTCGACGACGTCGTTGTACAGCTGGCTGCCAATCGCAACCCGGTTGGCGCGTAGCGATGGCGGCAGCGGTGTCGGTTCGAGCGGATTTTTTTCCAGCAGATTCGTTTCCAGCGTATTCGTTTCCATCTAGGTCTCCTGGTGGTCTTGTAGGGGTTCGAGCGACGGGTTCATTTGTCCGAAGTCATCAGCTCGTGCCAGGCTTTCCACCATGCCCACTGGGTGTCGTCCTTGGTGAAACCATCGCCCACGTGGCCCGGGCCTGGCCAGCCTTCCGGCGCACCCTGCTCGAACTTCGCCTGGTACTTCAGCGTGATCGTTTTCGCCATGGCGCCTTTCGCGACCTCGGTCTGGTGCGGCCAGGTGTCGGAGTCTTCCATCTCGACCATGCCTGAGGTGCCCAGCATCTGGATCGACTGGCGCAGCATGCGCGCCTTCAGCTCGGGCGGCGTGTCCTTCTCGGCAAAGATCCAGTTCATGAACTCGAGCTGGCCAGGGCCCTTCGGGATGTAGGCGTGCAGGGCGCAAGCGCCGACGACGGTGCCGTCGGGCTGCGGCAGGTAGATGAACTCGAACAGGCCGTTGGGGAAGAAGCCGCCGACCTGGGGTGGGCGCCAGGACATCAGCTTGAGCTGGCCGTCGTCGAAACGCTCCAGCAATTCCGGGACCATCGCGGGCGTAATGCCGGGCGGCGGCAAGGCGGTCAGCTTTTCAACGACCGTCAGTTCGGCCGGGTTCTTGCCGGTCAGGCGGACGATCTTGCGGTCGAGGTCGATGCAGCGCAGCGCATGGCCCTGGTCCGTCCATACTTCGCAGCCATACATTTCCGGCGACAGGTCGGCGCCTTTGCCTTCGGCGTCCGGTTTTTTCGCGTAGGGGCCGACTTCCGCCAGCCAGCGGTGCAGGGTCAGCGTATGGAAGCCGTCAGCGGCCGACTGCTCGCAGGCGGTCTTCCAGTTGGCGTTGATGCGGAAACGCTGCGGCGGGCCGAGCACTTCGAGTCCGCCCTCGGTACGCAGGAACAGGGTATCGAAGTAGTACTTGGCATCGCCCAGGAACTCGTCGAGGCTGGGACCGTCGATGCTCCAGGTGGCGAAGATCAGGCCGCCGTACAGGGCGACCCGCGCTTTCTTGAGGCCCAGCTGGTCTTTCGGGGTCATGTGACCATGCATGCATTCCTTCTCGACCGGTGCGCCGATGAAGTCGCCGTTCGGCTTGAAGGCCCAGCCATGGTAGATGCACATGTGGACGTTGGTGTTGCCGGCGTCGTGGGTCTGCACTTTCATGGCCCGGTGCGGGCACACGTTCAGCGAGACGTGGATCTCGCCCTCGCGGTCGCGGGCGACGATGACCGCGTCCGAACCCATGTCGCGGGTGACGAAGTCGCCCTTGTTCGGGATTTCCGTCTCATGGCCCAGGAAGATCCAGGTCTTTCCGAAAATCCGCTCCATCTCGAGTTCGTACAGCTCGGGGTCGGACAGGGTCCGTACCTTGACTTCGCGGGTCTCGTGGTTGATCAGGTCCGAAATCCTCGTACCGTCCCGTAATGTCGTATCGGCGTTCTTGTGCATCGTTGTCTCCTTTGTTTTGCCTTCTTCCTGAATTGTACACATATCAGAAAGTTGTTCAACAAATGAGGGCGGGATGCGCGAATATATTTTCGTCAGTCGACCGGCGCCTCAGGCGCGGCTGGTGGCCTGGCCCTGCCGCGTTTCAGCACTACCGGGATGCCACCCATGCGCTTCTTGACCATCCACTGCGCCAGCGCCGCGTCCATGTAATCGGCGTGACCCGGGAACCAGCGCACCAGTTCCTGGGCCAGCGCGCGGCAAGTGTGGGCGTGGCCGCCGCCGGAGAGGAGGTCGCGTACTTCATAGACGGATTTCAGCACCGCGTCATGCTCGTCGATGTGGCACTGCGTGGCAGGGAAGGCGGTGGACTCCATCCAGCCGCGTTCCTCGGCGAAATGGCACTCCGCGTGGACGGCGAACGCATCGAGGTTGCGCGGCAGGTCGACATCAGGCGAAGATAGAAGTGCGGCAACCAGGTCGACGAACTCGCGGTGGGTTGCGTCCATCGGCCCGTAACCGAGCAGGAATTGATCGGTCCAGGGGAAGGCTTGCGGGGAGGGTGGCTGCATGGATCTCGGGCGGGTTCGTCGCGCTGATCAATCGGGAATCGAAACAGAATACACTTTTTTGAAATCTGTCGAGAAAAATATTGGTTGGGCGCCGGGCCGCCCGTTTACCCGCTCAGGTCGTGTAGACCAGGTCGTAACGATGCTTGGCGTAGCTCACCGGTTCCTGCACCTCGACTGCCTGGACACCCTGAATCGTCTTGATCCGTTTGTCGATCATCTCCGCCGCTTCGGTCCGGCTCTTGTTGACGAGTACGGCAATGATCTCGAACTGGCCGAAGGTGAGAGCGACAAAGGTGCAAGCGTCCAGCTGCGCAATCTCCTCGGCAATCTTGCGGGCCCGCGTCGGCAAGGCCGAGATCCGCAGGATCACTCCCGCCGCCAGCCCGCTGGCTTCGAAATCGGTGACCATGCCGAGGCGCATCGACTTGCTGTCGATGAGCTTTTTCAGGCGCTGGCGCACCGTTCCTTCGGAAACCTGCAAGGCCCGGCCGACCTCGCGATTGCTCATGCGGCCGTTTTGCCGCAACAGGTCGATGATGGCGGCGTCAAGTTCGTCGAGTTTCACGTTGTCGGCTTTCACAAAGTGACGAAGTCACTGCGGTATTTGAGGATCTCGCTGAACACGGACACGTCGAGCGACTGCACCCCCTTGATGGAGGCGATGCTTTCTTTCAGGACCTGAAGGCCGGCCAGGTCGGGCGCCATCACCAGCAGGGCGAAGGTGGGATCCCCCATCAGGATGCTGACCAGGGCAATACCGTCGAGTTTTGCCAGCTCCTTGCCCACAGCCTCGACCGAGCGCCCGGCGATGTAGACATCGACATTGGCCAGGGTGTTGTAGCCGGCTGCGCGGAAGTCGCACTGCGCCATCACTTTCATGACGCGGTCGTTCTCGAGCGAGCGGATGCGGGAGGCAATCGTCACCTCGCTCACCCCCAGTTTGTCGGCAAGCGCCTTGTTTGTTTCCTGGGGGCTGACGCGTAGTGCGGCCAGGATTGCGCGGTCCAGTTCATCGAGCGGCCGCTCGTTCTTCATCGGGTGGATCATCGACTTCGCTTTTTTTTCGTCTGTGGGTTCACTGCCCACCTTAGCACATGCCGCGAGCCCGCGGCAAGGCAGGGCATCACTCAAGCTATGCTCATAATACGTAGAGCGTAGTGCAGAGATGTACGCATTATGATGCAGCTGAGCGAAATATTTCAGATCGCGTAAACAAGACACAAAATAAATACGCTAGAATAAATTAGCGCACGGTCCTGGCAGTGCAACGCACTCGGGATGCCCACGCGTATTCAAGCGCTGTCGAAGTACAAAAGCGGTGGCCATGACGCCATCAATAAAAAAACTTTGGAGGAGACACAATGAGGAGCATCAGACCGCTGATGCCGGCCGGGATACCCCTGCGCGGCATTTCTGTGTTGTTGATGATGGCGTGGGCAGGCGGCGCGTCCGCAGTCGATCTTGATACGGGCATCCCCAAGCTGAAGCTGCGCTGGGATAACACCCTGCGCTACAACCTCGGCGCCCGTGCCGAGCGGCCCGACGGGCGCATCCTGAACAACCCCAGTTACGACGAGTCCGACGGCAAGTTCGGACGCGGCGACGTGGTGACCAACCGCCTCGATTTGCTCACCGAAATCGACCTCAATTACCGCAGCCTGGCCGGCGCCCGCGTCAGTGCGGCCGCCTGGTACGACCGCGCTTACGAAGACCGTTCGGTGCGCAGCCTGGTCCCGGGCTTCTCTACCAGCTATACGGACGACCGCTACAATTCGCGCGTTTCGCGCTACGTGAATGGCCCGTCCGGCGAAATCCTCGATGCCTTCGTCTGGGCCAACCTGAAGCTCGGCGTCGTTCCGGTTAATATCAAGGTCGGGCGCCAGACCAACTACTTCGGCGAGGGCTTGCTCATTGCGGCGCACGCGGTCTCGTACTCGCAGTCGCCGCTCGACGGCGTCAAGGCGGTCACCAGCCCCGGCATCGAAACCAAGGAAGTCTTCCTGCCCGAGTCGCAGGTGTTCGTGAAGGCGCAGGTGTCACAGGACCTGGCCCTGGCCGGGCAATACTTCTTCGACTGGCACGAGTCGCGCCTGCCCTACGGCGGGACCTATTTCGGGCCCGCCGATCCCTTCTTCGAGGGCCCGGACCGGCTGCCGGTGGGCCCCGGCGCCAGCCTGGCGCACGCACCGTCGATCAAACCCGGCAAGCACGGCAATTGGGGCGTGAGCGCCAGGCTGAACGTCGAGGCGATCGAATCGAGCCTGGGCGCCTATTACCGCCGCTTCGATGACTACAACCCGTGGTTCGGTCCGAACCTGACCAATTTCGTTGCCATCCCGGGCGTCGGCACCGTACCGACAGCCTACCGGCTGGTGTATCCGACCAAAGTGGAGCTGATGGGTCTGAGCGCCGCGCGCGTCATCGGACCAGTCAGCGTTGCTACCGATATCTCGGTACGCCGCGGCGGGGCATTGAACACTGACGCGGTCAGTCCGCTCGACCAGCAGGGACCGCGCGGCAACACCTTGCACGTGGTGGCGAACGGCGTCTACCTGCTGCCTTCCAGCAAATTCTGGGACACCGGCACCTTTATTACTGAAATCGCCTACAGCCGCCTGCTGAAGGTCACCTCCCACCGCGAGTTGTACAAGGGCGTGGGCGAAGCGTCCTGCCTGGCACCTGGCGGCAGGCCGGGCGACAAGAGCGACGGATGCTCGTCGAAAAACTATGCGGCCGTCGCCATGCTGTTTTCGCCGCAATACCTGCAGGTCTTGCCGTCCTGGGACCTGGAACTGCCGATGTCCCTGAACTACGGCCTCTCGGGCAATGCGGCAAGTGCCGGCGGAGGCAACGAAAATTCGGTGTCCTGGTCGGTCGGCGCAAAGATGACCTTTGCCCAGCGTTACGAGTTCGGGTTGCAGTATGCCGACGCCCGCGCACCCGCCAAGTACGACCCCTCGGGGTCGACCGCCATCGGCGGCAACGGCAGTTTCGGCACGAGCGACCGCGGCTGGCTCGCATTCACCTTCAAGGCAGGCTTCTAAACAGAATATGGAGACGACAATGAAAATCACGCATTTCTTTTGCGGCGCCCCGATGGTCCCGATGGTCCTGTTGGCGCTGTCGGCAACGCACGCCCTGGCCGGCGTCACGGCTGACGAAGCCAAACAGCTCGGCGCGACCCTGACCGAATTCGGTGCCATCAAGGCCGGCAACAAGGACGGCACGATTCCCGCCTACACCGGCGGGCTGACCAAGGCGCCGCCGGGCTTCAAGCGCGACAGCGGTTACTGGGTCGACCCGTACAAGGACGAGCAGCCCCTGTACCGGATCGACGCCAAAAACATGGAGCAGTACGCCGACAAGCTGAGCGCCGGCCAAAAGAAGCTGCTCAAGCAAAACCCGGGCTATTACCTCGATATCTACCCGACCCACCGCAGCGCGGCGTTGCCCGAGCACGTCCTGAAGGCGACGGTGCGCAATGCCACCACGTGCAAGGCCCTGAAAGAGAACTATGCGGTCGATCCCGCGTGCCGCGGCGGCCTGCCGTTCCCGATCCCGAAGACCGGCTACGAGGTGATGTGGAATATCCTGCTGCGCTACGTCGGCGAGACCGGATTCACCACCGCCAACGGCCGTTCGTGGATCGTCGATGCGAGCGGGCGGCCGACGATGACGTCCGACCAGTACACGAAAGTGGAAAAGCCCTACTACCAGACGAAACTTGCCGACCGCGACCCGCAGCTGTACTGGCGGGCGTTTGCGCTGACCAATTCGCCCGCGCGCAAGTCCGGCCAGGCCGAGTTGATCGCGGACTATCTCGACACCGTCGACAAGCCGCGCCGGGCCTGGAGTTACAGCCCGGGGCAGCGGCGCGTCAAGCTCGCGCCCGAATTCGTGTACGACACCCCGGTGTCGGCGCTGGGTGGCGTGATCCTGTACGACGAGCTGTTCATGTTCTCCGGGAAGATGGATCGTTTCGACTTCAAGCTGGTCGGCAAGAAGGAGATGTTCATTCCGTATAACAGCTACAAGTTCAACTTCGACTGCAAGGGCGAAGCCCAGTTCAAGCCGAAGCATGTCACGCCCGCCTGCGAGCGCTGGGAGCTGCACCGCGTGTGGGTAGTCGAGGCGACGCTGAAACCCGGCCAGCGCCATGCGTATTCCAAGCGCACCTATTACGTGGACGAGGATACCTACGGCGCCGGCATGTTCGATTCGCTCGACCACAACGGAGAGCTGTACCGGTCGATGTTCAATTCGGTGTTCCAGGCCTATGACCACGCCATTCCGCTGGCGCTCAAAAGTGTCACCTACGACTTCAACCGCAGCAATTACGCGGTGCTGGGCGACGCTTCGGTGGGCGGCTTCCTGATACCCGAGACCGCATTGCCGGAGCGCGAGCTGGGCGTGGAAGCGATGATCGCCCGCGAGACTACCCGCTGAGGACGCGCTGAGCGGCCATCTGGAGAACCTCATGAACAAGGAATACGATTTCATCATCGTGGGCGCCGGTTCGTCCGGCTGCGTGCTGGCCAACCGGCTGTCAAGCGATCCGGCCGCCTCGGTCCTGCTGATCGAAAGCGGCCCGGCCGACAAGCACGCACTGATCCATATGCCCAGGGGCATCGGCAAGATGCTCACGCCGGGTAACCCGCATGTCTGGAGCTATTCGGCCTCGAAGGGGGCCGGGCGCGGCGCCGAGGACTGGCTGAAGGGCCGCACACTGGGCGGCTCGAGTTCGGTCAACGGCATGGTGTACCTGCGCGGTCATCCTGCGGAATACGACGCCTGGAAAGAGGCGGGCTGCACAGGGTGGGGCTGGGACGACATCGGGCGCTGCTACCGCGAGATGGAAGACCACGAACTGGGGCCGGGCGGATCGCGTGGTGTCGGCGGCCCCCTGAAGGTATCGATGCACCCGGCCGGGCATCCGCTGTGCGAGGCGGTGATCGCCGCGGCCGAAGAGGCCGGGGTGCCGCGCGTGGACGACATCAACGCGGCAGTCGATGGCGGCATCGGGTACCAGCCGCGCACCATCTGGCGCGGGCGGCGCCAGAGCGCAGCGCAGGCCTTCCTGGCGCCGGTACGCGGGCGTTCGAACCTGGAGGTTCGCACCGGCACCGATGTGCTGCGCGTGCTGTTCGAAGGGCGGCGGGCGGTCGGGGTCGAATTGCGCGACCTCAGCGACTCCAAAGGCGTCTCGGTGGCGCGGGCGCGGCGCGAGGTCATCCTGTCGGCAGGAGCATTGAACACGCCGAAGCTGCTGCAGCTGTCGGGCGTGGGCGACGCGGGTCTGCTGGCCGGCCTCGGCATCCCGCTCGTGGCCGATATCCCCGGCGTTGGCCAACACCTGCTGGAACACCGCTGCATCATGATGCAGGTACGGGTCAGGAAGGGCAGCCTGAACCGGGAGTTCGGCGGCCTGCGGCTGCTGAGGAACCTGCTGCGTTATTTCACCGGCGGGGCGGGCCCCATGACCCATGCCGCGCATGAGGTGTGCGCCTTCGTGAAGACGCGGCCGGAACTGGCGCGTCCGGACGCGGAGATCGGCGTCGGCCTGTATTCGATCGCGGTCGAGGATGGCAAGATCGTGCTCGAGAAAGAGCAGGGCATGACCTGGGTGGGCTACTTCACCAACCCGGACAGCGAAGGCTCGGTGACGATCGCCAGCCGCGACCCGGATGCCGCGCCGCTGATCGACGCCAACTACCTGGCTACCCCCAACGACCGCCGTCATTCGATCGACCTGGTCCGCTTCATGCGCAAGATCCTGATGCAGCCGGCCCTGCGCACCCATGTGGTGGGCGAAACGCTGCCCGGCCCGCACTGCGCCAGCGACGAGGAATTGCTCGAAGCCTTCTTCAAGCATGGATCGACCGCTTTCCACGTGGCCGGTACCTGCCGCATGGGCGCCGACGCCGCCTCCGTGGTCGACCCGCAGTTGCGCGTGCGCGGCCTGGAAGGTTTGCGGGTGGTCGATACCTCCATCATGCCCACGCTTATTTCGGGCAATACCAATGGCCCTGCGATGGCGATTGCGATGCGTGCCGCGGAAGTGATCCTGGCGACAGGGCAGGGCGCCACGCCCGCCGTCGAGGCATCTGCACTCCGCAGTCCGGCCTTCACCTGAATTAACATCAAGCGAGACAAAACCATGAATATCCCGTTCACCCATTTCGACCGCCTCTACATCAATGGCGAATGGCATGCGCCCCAATCCGGCGAAACCGAAGCCGTGATCAACCCGGCCACCGAGGAAGTCATCGGCATGGCGCCGGTCGGCGGCCTGGCGGAGGCCGGCGCCGCCATCAGCGCCGCGCGCAGGGCCTTCGACAGCGGCCCGTGGGCGCGCATGACGCTCGAAGCGCGCGCCGACGTCATGCGCAAGATGCATGCGGCGCTGTCGACCCGCGCCGGCCAGATCAAGTCCCTGATGATTGCCGAAGGCGGCATTACCCGCGCGCTCGCGGAAGGCATGTTCTTCACGCGGCCGATGCAGATCTTCGAAGCCGCCATCAAACGCTCACTGATTCCCACCACCCGCCACCTGCCGGTGGAGTCGGCGCTCGCGCCCTTTAATCCGGCCGGCCCGCGCCTGCTGGGCGGCGGTGTCGTGGTGCGCGAGGCCATTGGCGTGGTAACTGCGATCACGCCGTATAACGCGCCCTTCCTGACGAACCTGTCGAAACTGGTGCCGGCCCTATTGGCAGGCAACACCGTCATTCTCAAGCCGTCGCCGTACACGCCATTCTCGGCATTGCTGTTCGGCGAAGTGGCGAGCGAGATCGGCTTGCCGCCGGGCGTACTCAACGTCGTCACGGGAAATGCCGAGGTGGCCCAGCTGCTCACGGCCGACGCCGGCGTAGACATGGTGACGTTTACCGGTTCGGAAGCGGTGGGCGCCGCCATCCTCGCCCAGGGCGCACCGACCATCAAGCGCTCGCTGCTCGAGCTGGGCGGCAAGTCGGCGCTGATCGTGCGCGCCGACGCCGATGTGCAGAAAGCCGCAATGGAAGGCCTTTTCCAGGTCTCGACCCATTGCGGCCAAGGCTGCGCGCTGGCGACGCGTCACCTGGTCCACAACGCGATCCGCCCGGCCTACATCGAAATGATGCGTGCCATCGCCGGCCAGATCACGGTGGGCGACCCGGCAAGCCCGGGTACCGTGACCGGGCCGCTGATCCGCGGCGTGGCGCGCGAGCGGGTCGAACGCGCCGTTGCCCGGGGCCAGGACGAGGGCGCGCGGCTGGTCATCGGCGGCTCGCGCCCCGCGCATTTAAACAAAGGGTACTTCTACAACGTCACCGTGTTCGACGATGTGGACAACAGCATGTCGATCGCGCAGGATGAAATCTTCGGACCCGTGGCCTCGGTGATCGGATTCGACACCGACGAGGAAGCGATCGCGATCGCCAACGACAGCCGTTATGGCCTGTACGGCGGCATTCACTCGCGCGATCCCGCGAGGGCCTACGAGATGGCGCTCCAGGTGCGCACCGGCGGGGTGGTCATCAACGGCGGCCTGTACCAGTTAATGGACGCGCCCTTCGGTGGCTACAAGCGGTCGGGGCTCGGGCGCGAGTACGGCGAGCACTGGCTGAACGAGTATACGCAGGAAAAAACGATCGTGTTCCCCATTGGCGTCTAGAACCGGCAACTTATCCGTTTTGGTAATCGTATCGTCGCACTATTAAAACCAGGAGACATCATGCATACAATTATTCGACTCCGGATCCGGCGCGGGGCTTCGGCAGCTGCCGCTGTCTCCACCTTCATGCTGGCCGGCTGCGGGGACAGCGACCCTGGAGTGGGCCCGGTCGCCCCACCAAATATTACAGTCCTGTCCTCGAAGCCCGAATATGTCTCCGGCAATGCCGTGCTGGTCGATATCGGCAAGCCCGCAACGGGCAGCACTCCCGGGCCTTTACGCGTCACCGTCAACGGTGCCGTAGTCACACCGGCATTTGCGCCGGATCCGAACAACGCTGGTCACATGGTGGGCCTGGTAACGGGATTGAGCGAAGGCGCCAACGTGATCTCCGCCGACTTCGACAATGGCCCCGCACTGGCCATCGTGACGAACTATGCGAACGGCCCGATCCTGTCCGGGCCCCGGACAACGCCTTTCAACTGCCAGACCCAGGACTTCGTGCTTCCCGACGGGACCAGGCTCGGCGCCGCGACGGACGCGAACTGTTCCGCGCCTACAAAGATCCAGTACATGTACCGCGCCGTGGGGACGACAACCCTGCGACCTTTGCCGAGCACGACGGCGCTACCGCTTGACGTCGCCACTACAACCACTACCAGCGGCGCGACCGTGCCATTCGTCGTGCGGATCGAAACCGGCACGATGAACCGCGGGATCTATCAAAACGCGATCCTGTTCAATCCAGTCACGGACCGGGCGCCGAGCGCGCTGACGCCGCCGCCCGGATGGAACAAGCGCCTCATCGCGGTACACGGCACCGGCTGCGCGACCGGCTGGTACATCCAGGGCGCCGCCATGGGTGTCAGTCCGTACACGGCGACGAACATGACCCGCCTCGGCGAAGGCTATGCAGTGTTCACGAATACCCTGAATCACCCGACCAACAGCTGCAACGCGCACCTGGCGGGCGAGACGACGCTGATGGGTAAACAACACTTCATCAAGACCTTTGGCCTTCCCGCCATGACGGTCAGTATCGGCACCTCTGGTGGGGCGTACACCAGCCTGCAGGTCGCGGACGCTTTCCCGGACCTGTTCGATGGTGTCTTTATCGACGCAACCTTCCCGGACGCGCTGTCGATCGCCATGTCGGCCATGGACAGCAAACTGCTGAACCGCTACTTCACCGCCAACAACGGCAGTGCCGTCACGGAGCCGCAGATGGTCGCGGTATCCGGTCACAAGTCGGCCCGTGCCTGGTATGACCTGGCGGTGCAATCGGGCCGCACGGACCCGGTGTCGGGCCGTACCGAGACGATCCCGACGGCAGGCTCGTTCGGCGGCGCTTACACTGCGGGCGCTTATAACCCGGCGGTGCCGCTGAGCCAGCGCTGGAACGCGGTCACCAACCCGACCGGGGCACGCGCCACGGTGTTTGATGCTGGCCGCAACGTGTACGGCATTGACGCGCAGGGATACGCGCTGCGTCCTTTCGACAACGTCGGCGTCCAGTACGGACTGGCCCAGTTGAACGACGGGACGATCAGCGTTGACCAATTCCTCGATCTCAACGAGAAAATCGGCGGGTATGACCGGGACGGCAACTACACCGCGGGACGCACCATCGGCTCGGAAGCTGCCATCAAGCGTGCTTACCAGAGCGGCCTGCAACTCGGCGGGGGCGGAGGGCTGGCGTCGATTCCGGTATTCGACCTGTCGAATTTCTACGATGAAGACAATTTTTACCACTATCAGTGGTTCCACTTCGCCGCACGCGAGCGCATGCGCCAGGCAAACGGCGACACGCGCAATCACGTGATGTGGCGTGGCGGCGTCTCGTTCGCGGACCTGTTCGGTGTCGCGACGCCGGGACGGGCCGAGCGGGCCGCGGTCAACGCCAAGGCCCAGGCCGACGCATGGCCCTTGTTCATTCGCTGGGTGGCAGCCTACAAGGCGGCAGCCGGCGCGGCGACGCAGCGTGAAAAAGTCATTGCCAACAAGCCTGCCGAAGCCGTGGACGGATGCTTCACCTTGTCGACGGCGCCGCAGTTCATCGCGGAGGCCCAGACACCGGCAACGGGCGGCGCCAGCGGGACCTGCAATGCGATCTGGCCGACCTGGACCTATCCTCGTGCGCAGGCGGGCGCGTCGATTGCGGCGGACAAGCTCAAGTGCGAGCTGAAACCGGTAACCGCAAGTGACTATCGGGTGACCTTCGACCCGGCGAGGCTTGCACGGCTTCAGGCGATCTTCCCTACCGGGACCTGTGACTGGTCCAGAGCGGGTGTCGGCCAGGTGGCTGTTGTTCTTTACCCGTCCGTGGGACCCTCGCCGGTCAACCTTATATTCGATATCACCAAACCGTAGTCAGGGCGGGTAGTCACGAGACGACGGATGCGTGGTAGCGCATGCTTCCCTGTGGCAGCCGTCGGTGAATGGCTGCTGGGGAGTCGGGCGTCCGAGGCCCGGCAGCCATGGGTTACCTTCTCTTGGAACGGCGTGCCGAGTTAGACGCCCCGTCATCGTACTTCCTTGCTGTTGTGCCAGTCGAGCGGACGATCTTGTTGAAATGCACACTGTCAACAGAGAAAGAGCCACTGAACTGAAGAAGCCGCCGCCTTTCGCGCACAGCAAGGGTCGGTTGGACATTTTGTTGAAAAGTATACGTTGGCGGCCCACCAATCCACCGATGTCCGAGTTCGAGCGAAAGTGATGTAGTGTATGAAACCACCGCACATGCGGTGCGCACTGGGTCTCTCGGCAGTTCGGGTTTCGGCGCTTGTCGCGCACTGGCTACCGCGCCCCGCTCCCGCGATACCGGCCAGCGTCCTGGGCTCACTACCGCTGAAGAAGAGCGCGTCAAGACGCTCGAGCGAGAGCTGCGCGAGCTGCGCAAGGCAAACGAGATCCTGCGCCTGGCGAGTGCTTTTTTCGCCCAGGCGGAGCTCGGCCGCCACTTCAAGCCGTGAGGGCATTCATCGACCGCTACCGCCATGCCTACGGCGTCGAGCCGATCTGCCGTGTGATGCAGGTCGCGCCGTCGGGCTACTGGCGCTACGCGGCGCAGCAGCGCAACCCGGCGTTGAGATGCGCACGAGCCCGGCGCGACGACGTGCTGAGCGTCGATATCGAGCGGGTTTGGCAGGCGAACCTGCAAGTCTATGGCGCGGACAAAGTGTGGCATCAACTACGGCGTGAGGGATCCGAGGTGGCTCGCTCAAGCCTGGCCAGGACTTCGGCATCCCTGCCGAGAGCTAGGGCTTCGCCAACAAGACGCTGGCCCGGGAAACGATTGCGCCGCTGCTGGACCGCAGCTCACCCTTGCGTACTTCGCACATGCGCGATCCGGTCGGCTTGCAGATCCAGTTCGCGAGCGAACAATTCATTGACGCACTGGCCGCTGAGACCGGCACCGACCCGGTCGAGTTCCGGCTCAAGCACCTGACCGACGAGCGTGACCGGGCGGTGGTCAAGGCGGCGGCAGACAAGTCAGGCTGGAACGCCTCGTCCAAGCCACGCGCCAAGCGACGCGGCGCCATCCTCAAGGGCCGTGGCATTGCCTATGCCCAGCGCGGCGGCACCGTCCTCGCAGTCGTTGCCGAGATCGAGGCCGAGCCGAAAACGGGCCGCATCTGGGGGCGGAAGTTCACAGTCGCGCACGACTGCGGGCTGGTGGTCAACCCGCAGGGCTTGCGCCACACGATCGAGGGCGGACTGGTGCAGGGCCCGTCGCGCGCCCTGTTCGAGGAAGTGAAGTTTGACACGGACATGGTCACGAGTGCGGATTGGGGCAGCTATCCGATCCTGGAGATGAGCGACGCGCCAGAGACCATCGACATCGTGCTGATCAACCGCCCTGAGCTTGCGCCGACCGGCGCGGGCGAAGCAACCTGCCGCGTCATACCCGCGGCGCTTGCAAACGCGTTCTTCTACGCCACCGGCGTGCGCTTGCGGCACGCTCCGATGACAGCGGAAAACGTCAAAAAGGCGCTGGCCCTCGTTGCCAGCACCGCAGCAAATGGTGGCGCTCTTCCACCCTCCGGAACACGCGTGTGTTTCTGGTTGACACCGATTTGGCGTGTCGTTACATTACATTAACGCGGAAGCGGACCTCTGTTCCACATATCGGAATAGTAGGCCGATCGTGACGTACCAGCCCCGGTGGGAATATCTCCATCACCGGCTCACTCTTTCAAACCAGCACAGAAGGTGATGCCAACATGGCAGGCAGCGGCGACATGGCTTCAGCAGGCGAAACGTCCCCGGTCGCGCAGGCCAGGGTTCTCATCGATCCATACCGCGACTGGTCGGAAAGCGAGGGTATTCCGATTCATACCGATTTCGGGCACAACCTGCTGGAGCTTGAGACAGGCCACTGGGATCGCTACGACGCCCGTGGTTGCTTCGCCCATACGTACGGCGCTGGCGATTTCATGGCCAACTATGTGCTGGAAGTGGAGGGCGGCAAGAAGACACGCCCGGTCAAACACCTGTACGAGATGTTCTGTTACGTGCTTGCCGGTCATGGGTCGACCAAGGTCTGGTTGCCGAGCGGAGAGACCCGGGTTTTCGAATGGGGGCCGAAGGCGGTGTTTGCCATCCCGCTCAACTGCCAGTACCAGATCTTCAATGCTACCGGCGCCACGCCGGTGCGTATTTCGTGCACCAACAACGCGCCGATCACGATCAACCTGTACCATAACATCGATTTTGTTTTCGACAACCCGTTCGCCTTCCCGGAACGCACAGGTGCAACGGGGTACTTCGAGGGCGAGGGCGAGCACACGGCGTACATCCACAAGTCGAACACGATCAAGCGCAATCTGTGGGAAACCAATTTTGTCGACGACGTCTCGCGCTTCAAGCTGTACGAATTCGAGGAGCGCGGCCCGGGCTCGACCAACGTCAGCTTTATCCTTGCAGACGGCACCATGCATTCGCACGTCTCGCAGATTCCGAAGGGGCGCTACAAGAAGGCGCACCGCCATGCGGCCGGCACCCATGTCCACGCGGTCGACGGCGAAGGCTATTCGCTGCTGTGGTACGAGGGCGATTCGGAATTCCGTGAAATCCCGTGGAAGCACGGCTACATGTACGCACCGCCGTTCTGGATGTTCCACCAGCACTTCAACACCTGCGCGCAGCCGGCGCGCTATCTTGCCTGCAGCCTGGGCAGCCGGCGCTATCCGTTCATTTCGCTCAGGCGCCGGAGTTCCGAGGGCGCGGGGTCGATTTCGCTGACCCAGGGCGGGCGCCAGCTCGAGTACGAGGATCAGGATCCGCGCATCCATCGCAAATGGCTGGAGACCCTGCGCAAGGAGGGCGTCGCATCCGAAATGGGCGATATCTTCGACGAGCCGGCCATTCTCGCGCTTTCTCCCGAGGACTTGTCCGGACCCATCCGCATGCCAACGTCGACCGGTCCCGCTATCTAGCGCAAGGAGGGCAGGGTGCCGCACGATCTCGATTTCGACCACGAGCATGAACAGATGGGCGAGGCCGACCGCGCGGCGCTCGCGCAGCTGATCTGGGAGCAAGACACGATCACGCTGCGCACGGTCGGCATCGACATCGGAAGCTCGACCTCGCACCTGCTCTTCGCGCAAGTGACGCTGAGGCGCTTTGCCGAAGGCTTGTCCAGCCGCTTCGTCGTGGTGGGCCGGCAGGTGCTGTGGCGCTCGCCCATCATGCTGACGCCTTTCCTGTCTGATGGCAGCATCGACGCGCACGAGCTGCGCCATTTCATACGCCACGCCTATCACGACGCGGGCTTCGCCAGGAGCGACATCGACACCGGCGCCGTGATCCTGACCGGCGAAGCCATCAAGCGCAAGAACGCGCGCCTGGTCGACGAGATCTTCGCCCAGGAATCCGGGAAATTCGTCTGCGCCACCGCCGGCCACAAGCTGGAAAGCGTCCTGGCCGCCCATGGGTCGGGCGCCGCCGCCTTGTCGCGGCGCAGAGGCGAATGCGTCCTGCACGTCGACATCGGCGGCGGCACGACCAAACTGGCGCTGGTCGACAAGGGCGAGATCGTCAGCGTCGCGGCGTTCGCCGTCGGCGGTCGCCTGCTGGCCCAGGACGCTGGCGGTGCATGGACGCGCTGCGACGACTCGGCACGCATGGTTGCCGAGCAGCTCGGCATCGATGTCTCGCCGGCAAGCCTGGCGCGCGCACCCGTCCGGCTCGCGATCGCCAGACGCGTGGCGCAGGTCGTTATCGACCAGATCACCGGAACCCCCCTCGACGCCCTGGGCCGTGCTCTCCAACTGACCCCACCGCTGGAGCGCGGGGTGCAGCCGGACTTCATTACGTTTTCCGGGGGCGTAGCGGAATACATTTTCGGCCGCGAGCACGCCAGCCACGGCGACATCGCCGAGTCGCTCGCGCGCGAAATCGTCGCCCAGATCAGGGCGCGTGTCGCGCTTCCCATCGTCGAACCCATGGAACGTATTCGGGCGACCGTGATCGGCGCATCCCAGTTCACGGTACAGGTCAGCGGCAAGACGATCTATCTGCCCGACCCCGGCTTGCTGCCGATCCACAACCTGCCGGTCGTCCACCTGGGCGCCGACATTTCCGGCCGCATCGATCCGCAGCAGGTCGCCGCAGCCCTGCGCGACAGCGCCGCGATGCTCGACCTTGCGCCCGCTGCGCGGCTGGCGATCGCCTTCACATGGCAGGGCGAACCCGAGCATTCCCGGCTGTTCGCGATGGCCAGCGCCATCATGTTGTTCGCGGCGCCGGCTGGCAAGCGCAACGAACCCCTGTTCCTGATGATCGACGGCGACGTGGCGGCCTCGCTCGGCCGCATCCTGCACCAGGAACTGCAGCTGGACGGCAGCCTGGTGTCGCTCGACGGTGTCACCCTGCGCGCGCTCGACTTCGTCGACGTCGGCGCCATGCTCGATCCGCCGGGCGTGCTGCCGGTGGTGATCAAATCCTTGCTGTTCCCCGCGGATAGCGGCCACCATGCGGCGCAGCCACCCTTGGCGGACCAGGCAAGCGACGACGCCCCGTGATCTGATCATGTTACAGGAAGCTGCTTCGAGCAGAGCGGTGGCAGCGAAGCGTTTCATCGATGGACCGATCGGCCAGACGAGTACCAGGAGCGTCGATATCGCCTGTCGGACCGCCGGCCCGAGGTGCCTCAAGCGTCGTGGCTGTGGCGATGATGGAGGTCCGGATAGTGCTCGTGCGTATGGTGCAAAGGAAGATGCCGGTGGGGATGCGTGTGCCGCTGATCGCGGTTCCAGGGGAATGCATGCTGGTGCCGATGGTGCTCGTCGGCCGCATCGTGTCCGTGTTCATGGCTGTGCTCGAGGGCCTCGTGCCCATGCGCATGGCGGTGTTGTTCGGTCAAGTGCAGCCAGATCCCGGCCGCCATCAGCGCTGCAGCGGCCCAGAAGACCGGGCCCGGTGTTTCCCGCAGCAGCAGCAGCGACACGGCGGCACCCGCGAACGGGGCGGCCGAGAAGTAGGCGCCCGTGCGCGCCGTCCCGAGGTGGCGCAATGCGATCACGAACATCACCAGGCTCAGGCCATACCCGCAGAAGCCGACCACGCCCGCAGCCAGCGTCGGACCAGGACCCGGCATCTCCGCGCCGATTGCCAGGGCAATCAGCAGGTTGACGGTACCGGCCACCAGGCCCTTGATTGTCACGATCTGCACGGCGTCCGCGGCAGCCACCTTGCGGGTGAGGTTGTTGTCGATGGCCCAGCACAGGCAGGCCGCAACGATGGCCAGCGCGCCCGGCGCAAGACTGCCGGCGCCCGCCGGATCGAGTGACAGCAGGACGCCGGCGGCGACGATGAGCGCCATGCCAAGGACGATGCGGCGGTCGAAATTTTCCTTGAACACGAACCACGCCAGCGCCGCCGTCAGCACGCCTTCCAGATTCAGCAGCAAGGACGCCGATGAGGCGGGAACCAGCGCCAGGCCGGTCATCAGCAGCACCGGGCCGCAGATGCCTCCCGCGACGATCGCGCCGGCGAGCCAGGGCAAGTCCTGCCGCCCGAGGCCGGTCTGCGCGCGCTGCTCCCGCGCCTCTGCGATGCGGCGCCAGCCGAGCCAGACGGCGAGGCCGAGGCCGCTGCCCAGGTAGAGAATTCCAGCAAGGATGACCGGCGCCGCGTCGCGGATCAGGAGTTTGGCAAATGGCGTGCTGGCGCCGAACAGTGCGGCGGACGCCAGCGCATACAGGACTGCCTTGTGCATCTTCGCCTCCTTCGCCAAGAATCTTCCATGGTCACCGCCCTGCCTGTTCCATTTGTCGGAACGTGGCAGCACGAATCATACTTCAGTACGCCCGGGAATCCACCTGCCAAAAACGTTATTGTTCCGTATGTCAGAACATCATTCTAAATATGTTTATTTTGCCGTTGACTTGTGTTTAGATTCCCGACAGTACAACAGAACAAAAAACAATGGAGACGCACATGAACAAGCCAGTCGAAACAGGCGCAATTCCCGGGCACATGACCTCGATCGGCGACACCCGCGAGCCACCCGGGGTGGTACCGGCCGACCAGCGCTGGGGCTCCGACGTCATCGTCGACCTCCTGCACCAGTACAAGCTGCCGTATGCGGCGCTCAACCCCGGCGCCAGCTACCGCGGCCTGCACGACTCGATCGTCAACTACGGCCAGAACTATCCCTGCATGATGCTGTGCCAGCACGAGGAGACCGCGGTGCAGATCGCGCATGGCTATGCCAAAGCCAGCGGCCGGCCGATGGTCGCGATCCTGCATAACCTGGTAGGGCTGCTGCACTCGAACATGGCGGTCTATTACGCCTACATCGACCGCGCGCCGGTGTTCCTCGTGGGCGCGACCGGCCCGATGGACGAGACCAAGCGCCGCCCGCGCATCGACTGGACCCATACCGCCAACGTGCAGGGCCAGGCCGTGCGCGACTACACAAAATGGGATTACCAGCCTACCGTAGTCGACGGCGTGCCGGAATCGTTCGCGCGCGCCTACGGCGTGATGATGACCGAGCCACAAGGGCCAGTGTACATGTGCTACGACGCCTGGTTGCAGGAGGCCCCGCTTGAACACGAGGTAGCGCTGCCGCCGGCATCGGCCGCCGCGGTGCCGAGCCGGATTGCGCCCGATAGCGCAGCCCTGCAGAAGGCAATGGACATGCTGGTGGCGGCCGAGCGCCCGGTCATCATGGCGGAGTACAGCGGCCGCGAGCACGAGGCCTTCCACTCGCTGGTGGAGCTGGCTGAAATGCTGGGCATCCCCGTGTTCGACATCAACAGCCGGCTGAATTTCCCGAGCTGCCATCCGCTCAACCTCAGCATGAGCAAAGACGTGTTTCGCGACGCTGACCTGATCCTGTGCCTGGACGTGCGCGACTGGGAAAAGCCGACCACTGAACTGACCAGTACCACGCGCGAGCTGGTCAGCCTGGTGCCTGCGGGCGCGCGCTGGATCGATATCGGTTTCGGCGATCTCGAGCTGTCCAGCTGGGCCATGGATTACCAGCGCCTGCTGCACGCCGACTTGCGCATCCTGGGCGACACCACCGTCGCGATCCCGCAGCTGACCAGGCTGGCGCAGCGGTGCCTGGGCGAAGACGCCGCGCTGGCGGCGCGCGTGCGCGTGCGTACCGAGCAGACGGCGGCCAGGCACTACGCCGCGCGCGCCGGATGGGCAGCGCAGGCGCGCGAGAACTGGGACCAGGTCCCGATGACCCCGGCCCGCCTGGCGAGCGAGGTGTGGGACGTCATCCGCGACGAAGACTGGGTGCTGACGGCGGGCACGCTGAACGACTGGGCCCGCAAGTTGTGGGACTTCGACCTGCCGCATCGACATCCCGGCAAGTCGCTGGGCACCGCCACGCAGATCGGCATTTCGCTCGGCGTTGCACTGGCGCACCGCGGTGCGGGCCGGCTGGTGGTGGACATCCAGCCGGACGGCGACCTGATGTTCGACGCCGGCGCGCTGTGGGTGGCCGCGAAACACAAGATTCCGCTGCTCGTCGTCATGTACAACAACCGCGCCTATTACAACGACTGGGAACACCAGATACGCATGGCGAAGCAGCGCGGCACCGCGCTTGAGCGCGCCCACATCGGCATGGACATGGATGATCCGGCCCCGGACTTCGCGACCATGGCGCGCTCGATGGGCTGGTACGCAGAAGGTCCGATCGAGCAGGGCGGCGACGTCGCGGCGGCGCTCAGGCGCGCCATCGAACGGGTCAAGGCTGGCCAGCCCGCGCTGGTCGACACGATCACCCAGAAGCGTTGACATCCGGATCAGGCAGCAAGAAGGGCTTGAGGTAAGCAAAGGTGCAGTAATTCATATTTATAACCGGCCTGCTCGACAGGCACAGGAGACAATGAATGAAGACTCACGCAACGTGCGGTGCCGGCATACTGGCGAAAATAGGTTTTGCGTTCCTGCTCGGTCTGTCCTGCTCGGTCTCGGCCCAGGTCAAGAGCAAGCACCACGACCTGTACAACTACCAGGGCGCCGACCGCGAACAGCGCCTGCTGGAAGGCGCGAAGAAGGAAGGCACGGTGGTGGTCTATACCTCGCTGAACCTGAAGGATTCGGTGCCCATCACCGATGCGTTCGAGAAGAAGTACGGACTCAAGGTATCGCTGTGGCGGGCCGGCAGCGAGAAGGTGCTGCATCGGACCGTCACCGAAGCGCGCGCCGGGCGTTTTTCGCCGGACGTGATCGAGACCAACGGCCCGGAGATGGAAGCGCTGTACCGCGAGAAGCTGCTGTCGGAATTCTACAGCCCGGCCTTCAAGGATATTCCGGCCATGGCTTTTCCGCCGCATCGCCATTACGTGGCCGACCGCTTCAATTTTTTCGTGCTCGGCTATAACACCAACCTGGTCAAGCCGGAGGACGTGCCCAGGTCGTACCAGGACCTGCTCCACCCGCGCTGGCACGGCAAGATCGGCATCGAATCGGGCGACAGCGACTGGTTCGCCGCCGTCACCAAGGCAATGGGCGAGAAGGAAGGCCTGGCGTACTTCCGCAAACTGGCCGCAACGCAGCCGCAGATGCGCACTGGTCACACCCTGATGGCGGAACTGCTGTCGGCCGGCGAGCTGCCGATCGCCGCCACGGTGTACAACCACAATGTCGAGCGCCTGAGCAAGAAGGGTGCCCCGGTCAAATGGGTTCCGCTCGGCCCGACCTTCGGCCGACCGAATGCGATCGGCGTGGCCAGGCATGCACCGCACCCGCACGGCGCCCTGCTGTTCACCGACTTCATGCTCTCGCGCGAGGGGCAGGAGCTGATCAAGGAGCGTAACCGCGTCCCGGCCAGTACCGCGGTCGACACCGCACTCAACAAGTTCCCCTACAAGATGATCGATCCGGTGATCGTGCTCGACGAGTCGCAGAAGTGGGAACAGCTGTGGGCGCAGCTGTTCCACAAGGGCCAGGCGCCGAAAAAAGAGGAGGACTGACCGGGGCGGGCCACGCTGGCCCGCTCTATCCGCTTTTTTCCATCTCTTCCTTCAGGCCGGAGCTCCGCCCGGCCTCCTCATCCCCTCCGGCCGCGCCCTGCGGCATGTTGACTTTCAATTCCGGCCAGCGTACTATCGATCCAGATGATGGAACACCATCCCGTATATCGGAACGCCAGATGCGCGGAGCCTCCCGCGATCCGAAGGATGCGGGCACGGAACCGGACAAGATTTCTATGACGCCTTGGATGAGGCCAACTGTTCACGAAGATAGGAAGAGACCATGCCACACGATAAAGACCGGACCCACTGGCACGAACCCGCCGCCAACAAGAAAGCCGGCTTCGGCGAATTCAAGAAGCAGCCAACGCCCTACGACGCATACATGGAGCAGGAAGGCATTCCCGTGTTCCGCGATATCGGAATCAGCAACGTGCGCAACCTGCCGCTGGTGCCATGGGCGCGGCGCGGCGGCCGCGGCCACTTCATCCAGCTGTACGGTACCGAAGGCAAGTGGGGCTGCTACGTGATCGAGGTGCCGCCGGCCGGCGCGCTGAACGTGGAAAAGCACATGTACGAGGAGATCTTCCTCGTCATCGAGGGCCGCGGCACCACCGAGGTATGGCAGGAAGGCGACATCAAGAAGCATGTATTCGAGTGGCAGGCCGGCTCGCTGTTCTCGATCCCGATGAATGCGATGTACCGCATCGTCAACGCCACCTCGAGCGGCGCGCTGCTCCTGGCCGGTAATACGGCGCCGAACGTGATCAACATGATCAACAACTTCGACGCGGTCTTCAACAACCCGTTCATCTTCCATGACCGCTTCAGCAGCGCCGACGATTTCTACAGGGCGCGCGACGAGATCGAGGCCGATCCGGTGCGCGGTCTGGCCATGCGCCGCACCAACCTGATCCCGGATGCGGCCAACTGCGACCTGCCGCTGGATAACCGGCGCTCGCCGGGCTATCGCCGGGTCGAGCCGTTCATGACCAACAACTGCTTCTACTTCTGGATCGGCCAGCACGAGAACGGCCGTTACTCGAAAGCGCACGCGCACACCTCGGCGGCAATCCTGATCTGCCTGAAGGGCAAGGGCTACACCTACACCTGGCCCGAACGCCTCGGCGTGAACCCGTGGCGCGACGGCTTCGGCGACCAGGTGCGCCGCCTCGACTACGAGCCGGGCGGCATGGTAACGGCGGCGCCGGGCGGCGCGCGCTGGTACCACCAGCACTTCAGCGTGTCCGAAGAGCCGTTCCGCCTGACCGCCTGGTTCGGCCCGCACAACCCCGGCCGCGACCCCGGCCCACCAGGCGAGAAGCACACCGACTACACGGCGATCGACGTCAACGAGGGTGGATCGGCCATTCCGTACTGGATGGAAGACGCGTTCGTGCGCCAGGAGTATGAGGCAAAGCTGAAGCAGAACCGCGTCGAGAACCGCATGGACCCGAACTGGTACCTGCCGCCCAACCTCAAGTAACAGCAAACGGCCGGCGGCGGCCGCAGTGGCGGCCGCGCGTACGGCAACACCATGAACACTGTCTTATAAGGCGCACTCCATGACCGGCATCAGCGGCGAAGAAGGCGGACGTATCTTCTTTAGTAACGTAAGGCGCAGCCTGGAGGAGGAGGACGAGATCCGGCTGGTAAGCGTCGGTGTCGATATCGGCTCGTCGACGTCGCACCTGGTGTTTTCACGCATCGTGCTGGAGCGGCTCGACAACCGCTACATCGTGTCCGAGCGCGAAGTGCTGCATGAATCCGAAGTCCTGCTCACGCCCTACCTTCACGATCACTCGATCGACGCCTCCGCCCTCGGCGCTTTCATCGAACGCCAGTACCAGCTGGCCGGGGTGGATCCGCAAGGGATCGATACCGGCGCCCTGATCCTGACCGGCGTCGCGGTCCGGCGCAGCAATGCGCGCGCGATTGCCGACCTGTTTGCCGCGCAGGCGGGCAAGTTCGTGTCGGTCAGCGCCGGCGACGCGCTCGAGACCACGCTTGCCGCCTTCGGCTCGGGCGCCGCGGCGCGCTCGATCCGCGAGAATGCCCGCGTGATGAACATCGACATCGGCGGCGGCACTTCCAAGATCGGGATCTGCGAAAGTGGTGAACTGGCGGGCATGACGGCGGTCGATGTCGGCGCGCGTATCGTGTCGTTCGACCCCGAAGGCCGCGTGCGGCGGATCGAGGAGGCGGGCCATCGCTTCGCCAGCGAGGTCGGGCTGCGGCTGGAGCCGGGCGTCAAGCCCGATCCCGCGTTACTGGGACAGATGGTTGCGCGCATGGCGGACCGGCTGTTCGACATCGTGCGCAATGGCGAGCTGAGTAGCGAAACCTCGTCGCTGCTGAGGATCGACCCGCTGCCGCCCGGCCGCGCGCCCGATGTGGTCACCTTCTCGGGCGGCGTGTCTGAATATATCTATGGCCTGCAGCCCCAGGCCTACGGCGACCTCGGTCCCCAACTGGCCCGGGAAATCCTGGAGCGGGTAAGGGCCTGGGGCCCGCGCATCGAAAAACCCGACCAGGGGATCCGCGCGACGGTGGTCGGTGCGTCGCAGTACACAATACAGGTAAGCGGCGCTACCATCTATGTCGAGCCACATGACGTGCTGCCACTGAAGAACACCCAGGTGATCGTGCCGGGCTTGCCGCTCGCCGGCGACATCCTCGACAGCGCAGCCATCGCGGCCGGGGTGCGGACCGCGCTGCGCCGCTTCGACCTGCAGCACGGCGAGCGCGCCGTCGCCCTGTGCTACCGCTGGCAGGAGTCCGCGACCTTCGCGCGCATGGATGCGTTCTGCCGCGGCGTGGTCGGCGGCATGGCGGCGCTGCTCGAGCGCGGCCTCCCACTGGTGCTGATCGGCGAGGGCGATATCGGCGGCCTGATCGGCATGCACTGCAAGCAGGAGCTCGGGCTCCCCAACCCGATCGTGTCGATCGACGGCATCACGCTCAAGGAGTTCGATTTCGTCGACATCGGCGCGTTGCTCGATACCTCGGGCGCGGTGCCGGTGGTGATCAAGTCGCTGGTGTTTCCCGCGACCGCCGCCCTGGGGCGGCCGGCAGGGCAGGCCACGGAGCCCGTCGCTGCATGATCCTCGCGGCCGACCAGGGGCGTGCCTGCGCGGACGGCCGCTATCCGCCGCTCGAACCGTACGCCAGCGGCCTGCTCGACGTCGGCGACGGTCACCAGGTGTACTGGGAGGCCTGCGGCAACCCTGCCGGCAAGCCGGCGCTGTTCCTGCACGGCGGGCCCGGCGGCGGATGCACGCCCGGCAGCCGGCGCTTCTTCGATCCGGCGCGCTACCGCATCGTGCTGTTCGACCAGCGCGGCTGCGGACGTTCGCAGCCGCATGCCAGGCTGCGCGCCAACACCACGGTCCACCTGATGGACGACATCGAGCACCTGCGCGAGCACCTGGACATCGACCAATGGCTGTTGTTCGGCGGTTCGTGGGGAGCGACGCTGGCGCTCGCCTATGCCCAGGCGCATCCGCGCCGGGTCAGCGCGCTGGTGCTGCGCGGCGTATTCACGGCGCGCAGGCGCGAACTGCGCTGGCTGTACCAGGATGGAGCATCCCATCTTTTTCCGGAAGCGTGGCACAGCTTCATCGCACTGGTTCCTGCGCACGAACGAGGGGGCATGGTCGAAGCCTACCACCGGCGCCTGAGCTGCGGCGATGCCGCGCTGGAGGCGCGCGCCGCGCATGCCTGGTGCGCCTGGGAGGAGGCGCTGTCGACGCTTTTGCCGGACGCCGGCGGCCCCTGGCCCGACCCGGCCGCCGATCTGGCGCTGGCGCGCATCGAGACCCATTACTTCCGGCATGGGGCATTCATGGAGGAGGGCCAGCTGATCGCCAACGCCCACCGGCTGCGCGGCATCCCGGGCGTGATCGTCCAGGGGCGCCACGATACCGTCACCCCGGCGGCGACCGCCTGGGAGCTGCAGCGGCACTGGCCCGAGGCGCGGCTGCAGATGGTGCCGGGCGCCGGCCATGCATCGGGAGAAGCGGGTATCGCCAGCCGTCTCGTCATGGCAACTGACGGGTTCGCTGGTAGCTGAGTGGAAGAATATTTAGTAGTGTTCCGATCAGCGGAACACCGTTTCATTTTATTGCAATGAATTGAAAATAGCCCTACAATAAATCGCAAGAAAATACCGCAGGACAGTTTATACAGCGGATAAAAAGATGCGCCGGCGGACACCTTACTTCGTACGGCATCGCAGGACAAGAACAGAAACCGGAGGAGACATGAAGAGCATTAACCGAAAGCGCGCGTTTTGCCTGAGCGCAGGGGTGGCTGTCATCTCGGCTGCCATGATGTGGACCGGGCCGGCCTCGGCACAGGCCCCGGCCGCCGCCGACCCGCACGCTGCGGTGTACATGTACCGCGGCGTCGATCGCGACAAGCGCATCCTCGCCAACGCCCGCAAGGAAGGCTCGGTGGTCGTGTATACCTCGCTGGCCAGCAAGGAGTCGATGCCGCTGGCGAAAGCGTTCGAGGAAAAATACGGGATCAAGGTGGTTCTGTGGCGCGCGACCAGCGACAAAGTGGTGCAGCGTGCCGTCACCGAGGGCCGAGCGCGCCGTTACGCGGTCGATGTGATCGAGACCAACGGCCCCGAAGTGGAAATGCTGGCCCGTGAGAAGCTGTTGTCGGAGTTCCACAGCCCTCATTTCGCCGACCTGCCTCCGTCGGCCTTCCCGGCGCACCGCCTGTGGGTGGCCGACCGCCTGAATTTCTTTGTGGTCGCCTTTAATACCAACAAGATCAAGCGCGCCGACCTGCCGAATGCCTACGACGGCTTCCTCGACCCGAAGTGGAAGGGTCAGATCGGCCTGGAAGCTACCGACTCCGAATGGATGGGGGCCATCGTCAAGCACTGGGGTGAGCGCGGCACGAAATTCTTCGACCAGCTGGCGGCGATGCGGCCCGACGTACGCAAGAGCCATATCCTGCTGGCTGAAATGGTCGGTGCCGGCGAAGTCCCGGTCGCGCTGACGGTCTACAACTCCGAAGTGGAGTCGCTCAAGTTGCGCGGCGGTCCGGTGGACTGGAAGCCGGTCGAGCCGGTCATAGGCCGCCCGCAGGGCATCGCCGTCACCAAAAACGCACCGCATCCGCACGCGGCACTGCTGTTCGCCGACTACGTGCTGTCGCCCGAAGGCCAGCAGCTGCTGCATTCGATGGGGCGGATCCCGGTCAGCCGCAAGGTGAAAACCGAGCTGAACAACTTCCCGTTCACCATGATCAGCCCGTCCGTCTCGCTCGATGAGCGCGAGAAGTGGGAAACGATCTGGGACAACTACTTTATCAAGCGCTAAGGCCGGACGGCGCGCTGCGCTACCTGAAGAAGTGAACTTCAAACGACGGGATTGGTAAATTATGGAAACGATGCCACACGACTGGCTTGGCCTGGTGCTGATTGTATTCTTCCTCGGGCTCAAGCATGGGATGGACCCCGATCATATCGCGACGATCGATGGGCTGACCCGTTTCAATGCCTTGCGCCGGCCCAAGGTGTCGCGCTGGTCCGGCTTTTTGTTCTCGCTCGGCCATGGCCTGGTCGTGACCCTGGTGGCAGGCGTGGTCGCACTCACCGCCACCCAGTGGACCGCACCGGCCTGGCTGGAAGACCTGGGCGCATGGATCTCGATCAGCTTCCTGCTGGCTCTTGGCTTCGTGAACCTGCGTGAAGTGCTGCGCTCGGCGCCAGACCAGGTGGTGCAGCCGGTCGGCCTGAAGAGCCGCTTCGTGCGGCGCGCCTCGGAAACCAGCCACCCGGTGGTGATCGCCTCGATCGGCGCGGCGTTCGCGCTGTCGTTCGACACCGTCAGCCAGGCCGCGCTGTTTTCGCTGACGGCGTCCAGCCTGGCCGGCTGGATGTTCTCGATGGGCCTGGGCATCCTGTTTATGATCGGAATGATGATCACCGACGGCGTGAATGGCCTGTGGGTGGCGCGCCTGCTGCGCAAGAGCGACCAGCGCGCCGTGATCGCGTCGCGGGTGATGGGCCTGTCGATCGGCTTCCTCAGCATCGCCATTGCTGCCCTCGGGATCGGCAAGTATTTCTCGCCGGCGTTTGCGGACATGCTGGCCGACACCAGCCTGTTGTTGGGGATCGGCGTGCTGGCGATCATGCTGTGCAGTTTTGGCCTTGCGCTGCGCCTTTCGCGGCCGATGCCGGCGGTTTAGTCTCATTGGGCCGATTCTTTGATATGCTTCCGGCTCTCTTAACCGCCGTGTCGAAAGACACCGCCCCATCGAAAGGAAACAAGATGCGCAAATCGCGCACGTCGGAACACGCCGTTCAGGCCGCTGAATCAGCCGTTCCGGCCGAGGACGACGATCGAAAAACTCGCCTGTCCTCGGTTGCCAATGCAATTCGCCTGATCAAGACGTTCTCGGATAGCGAGTACGAGATCGGCATTAGCGAACTGAGCAAGCGTCTGCGCCTGCCAAAAAGCTCGGTGCATCGCCTGGCCAGTACCCTTGCCGACAGCGGCATGCTTGAACAGAACGAGGAAACCGGTAAGTACAGGCTAGGCCTGCTGATGTTCGAACTCGGTTCGCTGGTGCGCCGCAAGATGGACTTCTCGAGTACGGCGAAGCCGGAACTGATGACCTTGCGCGAAAAAACCGGCGAAACGGTCCACATGACGGTATTGGGGGCTACCAGCGTCATTTACATCAATACGCTGGAAAGCACCAAGTCGATCCGCATGACGCTTGACGTCGGGATGCGCAAGCCGGCCTACTGCACCGCCGAGGGCAAGGTCCTGCTGGCGTTCAAGTCGCCTGAAGTTGCCGAGGCAATCATCTCGTTCGGCCTGCCGGAGCGTACGCCGAAGACCATCACCGATCCGGCGACCTTCCAGAAGGAACTGGCCACGGTGCGCAGCCGCGGCTATGCGATCGACGACGAAGAGTGTGAAGTCGGGCTGCGCTGCCTCGCGGCGCCGGTGCGCGACCACTACGGCAATGTGATTGCCGCCATCAGCGTCGCCGGGCCGTCGCAGCGGATGACCAAGAAGATCCTGGAAAGCTATGCGGCCGAAGTAGTTGAGAGTGCAGATGTGATTTCGAAGCGCCTTGGGTACCAGCCGATGTCGCATCGCCGGATAGGCGGGCGGCTGTAAGAAGCGGAGAGCTTGTACGGACATGCGGATGGCGCCCGCGGGTCCGGTCCGCTTAACGAGGAAAATCAGGTTCGACATGTACAAGATAAATATCGCCGGAACGGGACTCGCGTTCGATTGCGCCCCGGGAGACACCATTGCACGCGCCGCCATCCGTGCCGGTATCGGCCTGCCGTATGAATGTAACGTCGGGAGCTGCGGCACCTGCAAGGTCGAGCTGGTGAGCGGCGAGGTCGAATCGAACTGGCCCGCGGCTCCCGGCCTGAACGAGCGCGACCGTGCCCGCGGCCGTGTCCTCGGCTGCCAGTCGCGCCCGGGCAGCGATTGCACCGTCAAGGCGCGCGTGGGCGACCAGTACCTGACCGGCTGCGCGCCGCGCCGCTTCGAGGCAAGGCTGGCCGGCCAGCGCGACCTGACCCACGATATCCGCGAATTCCGCTTTGCCCTGGCCGAGCCGGTCGATTTCCTGCCGGGGCAGTATGCGCTGCTGCAGCTGCCGGGCGTGGAAGGGCTGCGCGCCTATTCCATGTCCAACATCGCCCGGGACGGCGCCACCTGGCATTTCCAGGTCCGCCGCGTCCCGGGCGGCAAGGGCGGCGCAGCCCTGTTCGACCATCTCAGGGTCGGCGATACCGTGGCGATCGACGGGCCGTACGGCCTGGCCTACCTGCGCACCGGCAGCGAGCGCGACATCGTCTGCATCGCCGGCGGCTCGGGCCTGGCGCCGATGATGTCGATTGCGCGCGGCATGGCCGCTCATCCGGCGATGGCAGCGCGCAGGCTGCACTTCTTCTACGGCGGGCGCACCGCGCGCGATATCTGCGGCAGCGACATGCTGGCCGAGCTGCCGGGCTATGGCGACCGAATTACCTGGCACCCGGTCATCTCGATGCCGGAAGCGGACGGCCACCAGTGGACCGGGCCGACCGGCTTCGTGCACGAACTGGCCAGCGCCACGCTGGGCGCGGCGCTGCGCGAACATGAAATATATTTCGCCGGGCCGCCGGCGATGGCACAGGCGGTGCAGCGCATGCTGTTCGATGCCGGCGTGCCGGCGGCGCAGGTGCATTACGACGCATTCTATTGAGTACAGAGGCCCCGGGCGACCGGGAGGCAGGCGCCACATCCCAACATCAATACCTGGAAAAGCACATGTCGGACGATAAAGCAGGCGGCCCACGGCCGGGACACCAGATCGCGGACCACCAGTATGGGCTGGACTACGACCATGTCCATGAGGACGGCGACGACGCCGACCATGACCATGACCATGACGATTTCAGTTCGCTCGGGCCGCTCGAGGACAATCCCATCTGGCAGCAGGACCACGTATCGCTGGTGAGCGTCGGGATCGACATCGGTTCCTCCGGCACCCAGGTGATCTTCTCGCGCATCAAGCTGCGCCGCATGGGCGAAGACCTGTCGAGCCGCTACTTCGTGGTGGCGCGCGAAACCCTGTTCCAGTCGCCGGTCGCGCTTACGCCCTACCAGGACAATACGCGCATCGACGAAGCGGCGCTCGGCGCCATCATCGACCAGGCCTATGCCGACGCCGGCCTGCATCCCGACAATATCGATACGGGGGCGGTCATCCTGACCGGCGAAGCCTTGCGCCGCGAGAACGCGCAGGCGATCTCCGATGTGCTGGCCGACCAGGGCGGCGAATTCGTCTGCGCCGCCGCGGGCCACCACATGGAGTCGATGCTGGCGGCCTATGGCTCCGGCGCGGCGCGCGCCTCGCATGCGCTGGGCAAGCGGCTGCTGAATATCGATATCGGCGGCGGCACCACCAAGCTGGCGCTGGTGGAGGGCGGCAAGGTGGTCGGCACCGCCGCCATCCACATCGGCGGGCGCCTGCTGGTGGTCGACGATGAGGGGAGGGTCAGGCGACTTGACCCGGCCGGCCAGTACCATGCCAGCCAGGCTGGTTTCGCGTGGGAGCTGGGCAGCCAGGCGACGGCCGCGCAGATGGAACAGGTGGCCGGCTGGATGGCCGACGCCCTGGTCGCCGCGATTACCGGGAAGGGCGTGAGTCCGGAAGTGGACGCGCTGTACCTCACCGATCCACTTCCGGGCCTGGGCGACATCGAAGGCATCATGTTCTCGGGCGGCGTGGCCGAGTATGTGTATGAACGCGAAGAGCGCCAGTTCGGCGACATGGGCAAGCTGCTGGGCACGGCGCTGCGGCAACGGATCGACGCCGGCGCATTCGGCTGGCCGTTGCTGCCGGCCGGCGAATGCATTCGCGCCACCGCCCTCGGCGCGTCGGAGTACTCGGTGCAGCTGAGCGGGAATACCACCTATATTTCCAGTCCCGGCAAGCTGCTCCCGCGCCGCAATCTGCAGGTGCTGCAGCCGGCCTTCGACTGCAAGGCGGAGATCGACAGCGCTGCCCTGGCCGAGACGATCCGGGCCCACTTCAAGGCATTCGACCTGGTGGAAGGGGAGAGCGAGGTGGCACTGGCGTTCCGCTGGTCGGGCGCGCCCTCGTACCAGCGCATCGCGGCGTTCGCGACCGGCATCGCCGCCGCGCTGCCCGTCACCCTGGAACAGCGCAAGCCGCTGTACCTGATCCTTGACGGCGACCTGGCCCATACCCTCGGCCGCCTGATGCGCGACGAGATGGAGCTGGCCAGCGAGATCCTGGTGATCGACGGGATCGTGCTGTGGGACTTCGACTATATCGACCTGGGACGCATACGGCTGCCGTCGCAGACCGTGCCGGTGACCGTGAAGTCGCTGGTGTTCAGCCAGGATCCCCGCACGCCGGCAGGCAACCCGCGCAATGACCTCAAATACCGTCCCCACGTGCATGGCCACAGCCACGGGCACGGGCACGGCCATTCACATGGCCACGGACACGGGCATACGCACGGCCACGGGCACAGTCACACGCACGACGAGTAAGCACAAGCCAGGACCGATTAAAGAAAGCCGCAGTGAACGCGGAGGCTGGGGGAACCATGGTGGAGATGCTGGAACAGAAGCAGATGCTGGTGGACGCCATCCTGATGATGGAACGGGCGCAGATCATCGATTTCAATGGCCATTTCAGCGTACGCCTTGGCGATGGCCGCCACATGCTGATCAATTCCGGCAGGTCGGTGCGCAGCGCACTCACGGTCGGCGACATCGTCACCATCGATTTCGACGGCAACCTCGTGGAAGGCGACGCCGCTCCGCCGATGGAATTCCATATCCACGCCGAGATGTACCGGCGCCGACCCGACGTCGGCGCGGTGGTGCACACCCATCCGCTTTGGTCCACCCTGCTCGGCATGGTGGGCAAGCCCATACTTCCGGTGATCATGCAGGCCGCGGTGCTGGGCGAAATACGGGAGTTCCCGAAGACCGCATCGATCAACAACCGCCAGCTGGCCGCGGAGCTGGCCGACGTATTGGGCGACGCCCGCGTCGCCACGCTCAAGTCGCACGGCGCGGTGGTGGCGGCCGAAGGCATCCTGGAGGCATTCGTGCTCGGGGTGTACCTGGAAGAGACGGCGCAGCGGCAGTACCTGGCCATGCAGATAGGCACGCCGGCAGTGCTGGCGCCCGAGCAGGTGGAGGCCATCCGGCACAACCTGTGGAAGCCGAACCTGCTGCAGAAAGTGTGGGATTACCACAGGGCCAAACTGGTTCATTGACCCCGCCGGCGGTCGGAAAACCGGCAGCGCCACGCCTGGCGAAAAAGCGGATGCGCGCGCACGCGAATCCATTGACATCCAAACAAACAAATAATTCGGGTTTTTGTTGACATAAACAAAGGCTCTCGGTAAATTCGGTTTGTGCTTCTATGTGAACCGGTGTTCCGCATATCGGAACGACAGGGTGAGCCGGTGAAGAGCAAATCGAGGCGCATCAATAAAGCCCAAAAATGCCGACAATGGCATTCAAAACAGGAGACGTGGTTATGGAAGCTGCAGTACCGACACTATCGGCCAAGTATGTCGACAAACCTTCGCTATGGCGGCGCTTTGATGTGAAGTGGCTGGTCATCGGCATTTGCGTGCTCGGGGTGTCCTACCTCGCGCTGATGCCGCTGTTCTTTCTGGTCTGGCAAAGCTTCTTCACGCCCCAGACCGCCACCGAGGCAGCTACCTTCACCTTCGACAACTACCTTAGTGCCTACACCAGCGTCGAGACCCTGCGCCTGTTGGGCAACTCAGTCACCTTCGCCGCCGGCACTTCGGTATTGGCCTTCGTCGCCGGCACCGGCCTGGCCTGGATGAACGAACGTACGAACACCCCGTTCAAGTCGCTGTTCTTCGCGCTCTCGATCATCCCCCTGATCATCCCCGGCATCCTGTTCACGGTCGCGTGGATCCTGCTGGGCAGCCCGAAGATCGGCATCATCAACCTGCTGATCCAGAACTGGTTCAACACGGACTACGTGCTGTTCAACGTGTACTCGATGTGGGGCATGATCTGGGTCGAGGGCCTGCACTATTCGCCAATGGCGTTCCTGATCATGACGGCCGCCTTCCGCTCGATGGACCCATCGCTGGAAGAGTCGGCCATGATGAGCGGCGCCAGCATTCGCCAGATTGCCTGGCGCATCACCCTGAAGCTGACCTGGCCGGCGATCTTCGCGACCTTCCTGATCCTGTTCATCCGTGCGATCGAATCGTTCGAAGTGCCTGCGCTGCTGGGCCTGCCGGTCGGCATCCAGGTGTTCACCTCGTCGATCTACCAGGCGATCCACCAGTACCCAAGCAAGGTCGGCCTGGCCTCGTCCTACGCCGTGACCCTGCTCCTGATTACCACCGTCGGCATTTACTTCCAGTCCAAGCTGTCCAGCCAGGGCAGCAAGTACTCCACAGTGACCGGCAAGGGCTTCCGCCCACGCACCATGGACCTGGGCAAATGGCGCTACCTGACGGCCGCCATCTTCATCGTCTACTTCGCGCTGATCGTGGTGTTGCCATTCCTGGTGCTGCTGTGGTCCTCGCTGCAGAAGTTCTACGCCGTCCCATCGATGCAAGCAGTGCAGAACCTGACCCTCGACGCCTACCGTTTCATGCTCGACTACCCGACCCTGGCCTCGTCCGCCTGGAACAGCCTGGTGCTGGCCCTGGGCAGCGCTACCATCATCATGCTGGTGACCTCGGTCATCTGCTGGATTGTGGTCAAGACGAAGATGCCCGGCCGCTGGCTGCTGGATAACCTGGCCTCGCTGCCGATGGTGTTTCCGGGACTGGTGCTTGGCCTGGCGATCATGGTGTTCTACCTGAACTTCGACATCGGCGTCTACGGCACCATGTGGATCCTGTTTATCGCCTACGTGACTCGCTTCCTGCCTTACGGCCTGCGCTACAACACCACATCGATGCTGCAGATTCACAAGGAGCTGGAAGAGTCGGCTGCGATGAGCGGCGCGTCCTGGGGCACCACCTTCCGCCGCATCGTGCTGCCGCTGCTGAAACCTGGTCTGATGGCCGGCTGGATCTACATAGTGATCGTCTCCATCCGGGAACTGTCCTCGTCGATCCTGCTGTACAGCCCGGGCACCGAGGTGATCGCGATCCTGATTTGGGAGTTGTGGGAAAACGGACAGTACGTCGAATTGTCGGCGCTCGGCGTGATGTTCATCATGGCACTGTTCACGCTGGTGATGATCGCACAGTTGCTGGGCAAGAAATTCGGCGTCAAGGAATAGGCAGTGGCCGAAACCGCATACAAGCGGCGACCAGAACAGAAAACAAGGCAGTTATAAGCCAACAGGAGACAGACATGCTTAGCGTTAAGAATCTTTGTACAGAGTACCCAAACGACAAGGGCGAAGTGGTCAAGGCAGCCCAGGACGTCACGTTCGATGTGCCCGAAGGTAAGCTGTTCACCTTGCTCGGGCCCAGCGGCTGCGGCAAGACCACAACCCTGCGGTCGATCGCCGGCCTGGAGCGGCCGAAGTCCGGCGAAATCACAGTGGACGGGGTGGCGGTCTACTCGTCCGGCAAGTCGGTCTTCATCCAGCCGAACAGGCGCAACTTCGGCATGGTATTCCAGTCGTATGCGATCTGGCCGCACATGAACGTGTTCCAGAACGTGGCGTTCCCGCTCGATGTGTCGAGCCGCAAGTTCAGCAAGAAGGAAATCGAAACCAAGGTCATGCGCGTGCTGACCGCGGTCGGCCTCGAGCAGTACGCCGACCGCGAAGCGACCAAGATGTCCGGCGGCCAGCAGCAGCGCCTGGCGCTGGCGCGCGCCCTGGTCATGGAACCGAAGCTGCTGCTGCTGGACGAACCCCTGTCGAATCTCGACGCCAAGCTGCGCGAGCGCATGCGTTTCGAACTCAAGCGCATGCAGCGCGAGCTGGGCCTGACCACCATCTACGTGACACACGATCAGAGCGAGGCGCTGGCGCTGTCGCACGAGATCGCCGTCATGAGCGCGGGCAGGATCGTCCAGTGCGGCTCGCCGCGCGACATCTACGAGCGTCCACGCAACAAGTTTGTCGCCGACTTCGTTGGCATCACCAACTTCCTCGATGCCACCATCGAGGCGCCGGAAGGCACGGTGCGGGAGCGCTTCCGCGTCCAGTCCTCGATCGGCAAGCTGTGCGTCACCTCGTCCGAGGACTTCCGCGCCGGCGATGCGGCCCTGATCTCGGTGCGTCCGGAGGACGTCGACCTGAGCTCCACCCGCCCGGATGGCGAGAACGTCGCCCAAGGAGTGGTCGATACCAAGGTCTTCCTCGGCGAATACATGGATTACCAGGTGCGGGTGGCCGACCGCATGGTGCTGGCCCGGGTGCACCCTTCGTTCAATGTCCCGACAGGGTCGACGGTGTACCTGACCATGAATCCGGAGAAATGCATCTGCATCCCGGACGACGAGCAGTACCGCCAAGCCGCCTGACCCACGCTGCAGGCCCCCGTTTCAGACGACGTGCGCCGCGCTAGCGGCGGGACGGGGGGCCTTTCGACCTAAGGAATCACCATGAACTGCATTCGTATTTCGAGGTGCTGGCTGGTTGCGTCCCTGCTGCTTCTGGCAGGGGCGGCGCAAGCCCAGGTTCCCGCTTACCAGGGCAAGGACCGCGCGGAGCGGCTGCTCAAGGGCGCCCGGGCGGAGGGCAGGTTGAACGTGTACACGTCGATGGCCGAAAAGGATAGCGCGCGCATCGTCGACGCGTTTGAAAAGAAGTACCGCATCAAGGTAAATGTCTGGCGCTCTGGCAAGAACAAGGTGCTGCAGCGAGTGGTCACCGAAGCCCGGGCCGGCCGCCACGAAGCCGATTTCATTCTCAATCCTTCGCCCGAGATGGAAGCGCTGCACCGCGAGAAGCTGCTGCAGCCGGTATGGTCGCCGAAGCAGAAGGATCTGATTTCCGCCGCGCTGCCGGCGCACCGCGAATGGACCGGCATGCGCGTCTACCTGTTTGCGCAGTCGTACAACACGCGCCAGGTCAGCCCGGCGGAAGTGCCGGCCAGCTTCAACGACCTGCTGCATCCGCGCTGGAAGGGCCGCCTCGGCATTGAGGCCAAGCAGACCGAGTGGTTCTACGCGCTGGTGCAGGCGATGGGAGAAGAGCAGGGGCTGCGTTTCTTCCGCGAGCTGGTCGCCGCCAATGCCCCGTCGCTTCGCGCCGGGAACTCCTTGCTGAACAACATGGTGGTGTCGGGCGAAGTGCCGCTCGCGCTGAACGTGTACAGCTACCTGCCGGAGCAGGCCAGGGCCGCAGGCGCGCCGGTCGACTACGTGGTGCTGTCGCCCGCAGTCGCTTACACGGACGGCATCGGCATTGCGCGCCGCGCCGCTCATCCGCACGCTGCCACCCTGTTCTACGACTTCCTGCTCGACGAAGGCCAAGCCATCGTCGCCGGCCACAAGTCGCTCACGACCAACAGGCGCGACCAGCCGTTGCTGGCGAAGCACAAGCCGGTCTATATCGACCCGGTGCGCGTGCTCGACAACTACGAGAAATGGACCACGCTGTATGACGACACCCTGAACGGTCGCGCCACGGGAGGCCAGAAATGAATACGGAACAAAACGCACTGCTGACCCGGACCGGGCCAGGGACGCCGATGGGTGAGCTGTTCCGCCGCTACTGGCTGCCCGCTCTCCTGGCCGGCGAACTGCCGGAAGCGGAGTGCGCGCCAGTGCGGGTGACGCTGCTGTCGGAGCGGATGATCGCGTTCCGCGACAGCGAAGGCAAGCTCGGCCTGATGGACGAGTTCTGCGCCCACCGTGGCGTATCGCTCTTGTTCGGCCGCAACGAGGAAAATGGCCTGCGCTGCCCGTATCACGGCTGGAAGTACGACACGACCGGCCAGTGCGTCGACGTGCCGTCCGAGCCGGCGGAGAGCGGCTACTGCAAGAAGATCAAGCTGAAATCCTATCCGTTGGTCGAGCGCGGGGGCATCCTGTGGACCTACATGGGTCCACCGGAGCTGCAGCCCGAATTGCCGATGTACGAATGGGCCACGGTGCCCGCCAGCCAGCGTCATATTTCCAAGCGCCTGCAGGAATGCAATTACTTGCAGGCGATGGAGGGCGGGCTGGATTCCTTCCATTCCACCTTCCTGCACCGGATGTCGGTCGGCGACGACCCGCTGCTCAAGCGCGACGCCGCCAGCGCCGCCCTGCTGGCGGCCGACCGCCACCCGGTGTTCGTGCCGCTCGAGTCGCCCGGCGGCCTGTACATCGCGACCCGCCGCAACGCCGACGAAGCGCGCTATTACTGGCGCGTCACGCAATGGCTGATGCCCTGCTTTAACCTGTTTCCGCCCTACGACGGCAACCCTTTCGGCGGACATGCCTGGGTACCGATCGACGACGAGCATGCCTGGACCTTCAGCATCGACTACCACCCGGAGCGGGCACTGACGGCGACTGAACTGGAAGCGATGGACGGGGGCAGGGGCATCCACAGCAAGACCATCCCCGGCAGCTTCCGCCCGGTGGCCAACAAGGATAACGACTACCTGATCGACCGTATCGCGCAAAAAGAGCGCCGCACCTTCTGCGGCGTGCTGGGCGTGGCCGAACAGGACGCGGCGGTACAGGAAAGCATGGGGCCGATCGAAGACCGCACCCGTGAGAACCTGGTCGGCACCGACAACGGCATCATCATGACTCGCCAGCGCCTGCTGAAGGCGGCGCGGGCCGTGCAGGACGGCGGCGTGCCGCCGGGCCTGGACGCCGCCACCCAGCGGGTGCGCGCCTTCGCCGCTGTCCTGCCGCACGCAGCGCCGCTGCAGTCGGCGCCCGAGATGAAGGTGGCAGCTCCGCCAACGGCACCTCCGCCAGCGTCACCTCCGCCAGCGGCACCTCCGCCAGCGGCACCTCTTCATCCTGAACAACTTTCATAAGGGGATTCCATGCAGACGATTGGACTGATTGGGGCGGGACGGATGGGGTTGCCGATTGTCGGCCATCTCGGGCGCGCGGGTTTCCGCGTACTGGTCAGCGAGCGCAATCCCGAGCGCCGGCCGGACATCGCCGCACGCGGCGGTGAAGTGGTCGAGGCGCAGATGCTGGCGGCCGAGTCCGAAGCCATCCTGGTCTGCGTCGGCTACGACAGGGAAGTGCGGGAACTGATCCAGGCGCCCGGCGGCCTGCTGGAATCGGCACGGGCGGGAACGATCATTGCCGTGCTGAGCACGATCCATCCGAAAACCATGCAGGAACTCGCGCAGCACGCCGCCGCGTATGACGTGCACGTGGTCGATTCGACGGTCTGCCGCGGCGGGCGCGCCGCCGACGAGGGAACCTTGCTGTCCTTCGTCGGCGGCGACGCCGATGTGGTCGAGCGCCTGGCCCCGGTGCTGCGCGCTTACTCGTCCGACGTGGTGCACAGCGGCGCCGTGGGCACCGCGCAGGTGTCGAAGGCCGCGAATAACCTGATCCTGTGGGCTTGCCTGGTGGCCAGCCACGAGGGCCTGGCGCTGGCGCAGCGCTATGACGTCAACGTGGAGGCGCTGCGCGAAGCCTTGATGACCAGCAGCGCGACCAACGGCGCACTCGGAAACTGGGGCGGGCAGTCGATGGCCTGGGCACAGGACGACATGGCGATCGTCGCCGAGATGGCCGAGGATTGCGGCATCTCGCTGCCGCAATCGGGCGTGGTGCGGGAGGTCTGCCGCACCCTCAAACCGCGCCGCTACCAGCTCGAGAAATACGGGAGATGATCATGCGCCTGCTGTCCCTGACACTGATGGCGCTGGCCCTGGCCGCACCGCTGTCCCATGCATCCGATCCGGCTGCCGTGGCCGCGATCGCCCAGTACCAGGGCGCCGACCGCACCGCGCGTCTGGTCGAAGGCGCGCGCCGCGAAGGCTCGCTGACCCTGTACACCTCGCTGACGGTGGAAGACATGGCGGTCATCAACGGGGCCTTCGAGAAAAAATACGGCGTTAAGGTCAAGATGTGGCGCGCCGGCGCGGACAAGGTCTTGCAGCGCATGGTCACCGAGGCGCGCGGCAACCGTTTCGACGCCGACGTGGCCGAGGCCAGCACGCCGGCGCTCGAGTCGCTGCGCCGCGAGAAGCTGCTGGTGGCAGTACGTTCGCCCCACCATGCCGACCTGATCGCGCAAGCAGTGCCCGCCCATCGCGAGTGGGTCGGTTCGCGCATGAATGTCTTCGTCCACGCCTACAACACCACCCAGGTCAGGAAGGAAGACGCGCCGCAAAGCTACTACGACCTGCTCGACCCGAAGTGGAAGGGCAAGCTCGGCATCGAGTCGGCCGACGAGGACTGGTTCGCCACCGTGGTGCGCGAGCTGGGCGAGGAAAAAGGCCTGAAACTGTTTCGCGACATCAGCGCCGGCAACGGCATCTCGGTGCGCAAGGGCCATACCCTGCTGACCAACCTGGTGGCCTCGGGGGAAGTGCCGTTCGCACTCACCGTGTACAACTTTACCGCCGAGCAGCTCAGGGATAAGGGCGCCCCAGTCGCGTGGTACGTGATGCAGCCGGCGGTCGCGCGCGTCAACGGCCTGGCTGTCGCCGCGCGCGCTCCCCATCCGCATGCGGCGGTTCTGTACTACGAATTCATGATCAGCGACGAAGGCCAGCAGATCCTGGCCAAACGCGACTTCGTCACGACCAGCGCGAAGCTACCGTCGCCGCTCGGGAAAACGCCGCTGAAACTGGTGGATGCCGCCCTCATGCTGGACGAGAACGAAAAGTGGACTCGCCTGTACGAGGAAGTGATCGTGAAGCCTAAAAAATAACCCTGTATTTCATCTTGAGGAGCGGCCGTGAGCAACGAGAAGAACTTTTACCACAGCAACAAGGAGCGGGTATTCGTGCGCGCCATCGCCGGCCCGTACAACTTGCAGGACGAGCTGGCCCGGCTGCGCTCCATGCCGCGCGTGCGCAAGGCGAGCGAGATCAAGTTCGTCGACGGGCCGCAGGCCTTCAGCCGCCACTATGTGGAGCCGAAGGATGGTATCACGCAGAACTTCCACCTGCACCTGGAGGAGTACGGACCGGGCGGCAAGTCGCAGAAGCACGGCCACGTCAACGAAGCGGCCTTCTACATCCTGGACGGCACGGGTTACGAAGTACACGACGGCATCCGCTATGACTGGCAGGCGGGCGACGTGGCGATCGTCCACAACAACTGCGTGCACCAGCACTTCAACGCCTCGTCCGAAAAACCGGCGCGCGCCCTCGTGCTCAAGACCAAGCCGA
>JAQGLR010000426.1 GCA_028292765.1 Massilia sp.
CCTGCTTCACCGCCACGCGCGACACGTTCATGCCGAACAGGTGCCCGACAGGAATGCTGCGCAGGTTGCGGTCGCGTTCGGTATCGAAGGCCATGCCGGCGATGATGCCCACGCCCATGCCAAGCTCGACATAAGTCTTGATGACGTCGGCGTCGATCGCCTCCAGCAGCACGTCCGGTTTCAGTTCGCGCAGGTTGAAGGCGTGGTCGATCTTGCTGCGCCCGGCAAAGGCGGCGTCGTAGGTGATCAGGGGATAACGCGCGATTTCTTCCAGCGATACCGCCTTGGACCGCAACAACTCGTGGTCCGGCGGCACCACGATCACGTGTTCCCACTGGTAGCAGGGCAAAGTGACGAGCCCATCAATCGCGGCGATCGCTTCGGTGGCGATCGCGAGATCGGCCTGGCCGCTTTTCACCATGTCCGCGATCTGCTTGGGGTTTCCTTGTAATAGGGACAGGCGCACCTTCGGGAACTTGAGCATGAACGCCTGCACGACCTTCGGCAGCATGTAGCGCGCCTGGGTGTGCGTGGTGGCAATGGTGAAGCTGCCGCTGTCATGGGCCGCGTATTCCTTGCCGATGCGTTTCAGGCTGTCGATTTCCTGCATGATCAGTTCGACCGAGGCCAGCACCAGCCGCCCCGGCTCGGTCAGGCCGCGGATGCGCTTGCCGTGGCGGGTGAAGATGTCGACGCCGAGTTCTTCTTCCAGCTCGATGATCGCCTTCGAGACGCCCGGCTGGGACGTGAACAGGGCTTTGGCCGCGTCGGTCAGGTTGTAGTTCTGGCGCACAGCTTCGCGCACGAAACGCAATTGGTGAAGGTTCATTCCTGTTGTTGTTGTGTGTGAAAAAGCGTAGCCGTTATTTTATGCGATTGCTTATGCTCCTACCGTATATAAGCAAATAAATTGTCAGTCGTTTGGAATAAAGCCCGCACCGCTTACCATCCAGCCTAGCTTAGAGGGTTTACAACAACCCGCCTCAACCAGGATTTCGATATGTACCGTTATGACCAGTACGACCACCTCATCGTCCACGAACGCATCGCGCAGTACCGCGACCAGGTTGCCCGCCGCCTGAACGACGAGCTGAGCGAAGAAGAGTTCCTGCCGCTGCGCCTGCAAAACGGCCTGTACATGCAGCGCCACGCCTACATGCTGCGCATTGCCGTACCGTATGGCTTGCTGTCGACACAGCAGCTGCGCATGTTCGCCCACATCGCCCGCAAATATGACCGCGGCTATGGCCACTTCACGACGCGCCAGAACATCCAGTTCAACTGGATCGAGCTGGAACAGACCCCGGACATCCTGACCGACCTTGCCTCGGTCGAAATGCACGCGATCCAGACCTCCGGCAATTGCATCCGCAACATCACCACCGACGAATTCGCCGGCGTCGCCGCGGACGAGATCATGGACCCGCGCCCGTTCGCGGAAATTTTGCGTCAATGGAGCACGTTCCACCCTGAGTTCATTGCCCTGCCGCGCAAGTTCAAGGTGGCGATCAACGGCGCCGTCGAGGACCGCGCCGCGATTGCGATCCACGACATCGGCCTGACCCTGGTGCACAACGAGGCAGGCGAAGCCGGCTTCAAGTTCATGGCCGGCGGCGGCATGGGCCGCACCCCGATCCTCGGCAGCGTGATCCGCGACTTCCTGCCGTGGCAGCACCTGCTGACGTATACCGAAGCCGTGATGCGCGTGTACAACTCGCACGGCCGCCGCGACAACAAGTACAAGGCCCGCATCAAGATCCTGCTGAAATCCCTGGGCGTCGAGGAATTCGCGCGCCTGGTCGAGGAAGAGTGGCAAGACCTGAAGGACGGCCCGGAAACCTTGAGCCGCGAAGAATACGACCGCGTCGCCGCCTACTTCGAGGCCCCGGCCTATGAAACCCTGCAGGCGATCGATCCGCTGGCCGCGCATGCGGACAGCAAGCCGTTCGCGAACTGGCTGCAGCGCAACGTCAAGCCGCACAAGGTGCCGGGCTATGCATCGGTCGTGCTGTCGCTGAAAAAGACCGGCGTGCCGCCGGGCGACGCCACCGCCGAGCAGATGGATTTCGTGGCCGACCTGGCCGACAAATACAGCTTCGGCGAACTGCGCGTGACCCACGAGCAGAACCTGGTGCTGGCCGACGTCACGCAGTCCGACCTGTTCGAAGTCTGGACGCTGGCCAAATCGAAAGGCCTGGCGACGCCGAACATCGGTCTGCTCACCGACATCATTGCCTGCCCGGGCGGCGATTTCTGCTCGCTGGCGAATGCGTAATCGCTCCCGATCGCGGCTGCGATTGCCGAGCGTTTCGACAACCTCGACTTCCAGCACGACATCGGCGACATCGAACTGAACATTTCGGGCTGCATCAATGCCTGCGGCCACCACCACGTCGGCTCGATCGGCGTGCTGGGCGTCGACAAGGACGGCAGCGAGTGGTACCAGGTGTCGATTGGCGGTTCGCAGGGCAACAACTCGGCCATCGGCAAGATCATCGGCCCGTCGTTCTCGGGCGGCCAGATGCCGGAAGTGATCGACCGCCTGCTGCAGGTGTATGTCGACAAGCGCTTCGAAGGCGAACGCTTCGTCGACACCGCGCAGCGCCTCGGCATCGCGCCATTCAAGGAACACGTGTACGCCACGCCGATTTCAAAAGGCGAACTGGTTGGAGAAGACCATGCTTGAAGCACATAAAGAAATTATCCGCGGCCGCGAAGTGGTTCCTGATGACTGGAGCGTGCTGCGCCTGGCCGAAGGTGAAGACGCCGAGACGATCGCCGTCCCGGAAGGCAAGGTCATCGTGCCGCTGACGGTCTGGCTGGCGCAGAAGGAAACGCTGTCGCAACGCGCGGAACTCGGCGTGTGGATCGCCGCCGACGAGCGCTTCGAAAGCCTCAAGGGCGACGCCGACCGCTTTGCCGTGATCGCGGTCGACTTCCCGAAATTTTCCGATGGCCGCGGCTACTCGATCGCCTACAACGTGCGGCGCCGCCTCGGCTACGGCGGCGAACTGCGCGCCATCGGCGACGTGCTGCGCGACCAGTTGTTCTCGATGTCGCGCGTCGGCTTCAATGCCTACGCCACGCGCCCGGACCGTTCGATCCACGACGCCCTGAAGGGCCTGACCGTGTTCTCCGAAACCTACCAGGCCTCGGTCGACCAGCCGCTGCCGCTGTTCCGCCGCAAGGAACGCGACGTGCCGCCGGAACACCTTGATGCCGGCGCCGGCATCTGAGGAAAGACAGCATGAGCGACCTCGCCATCCGCGTGCTTGACACGCAATCGATTCTTGCGCGCATTGCCGCCGACTTCACGCCAGCCGTGTTCGCCTCGAGCCTGGCTGCGGAAGACATGGTGCTGACCGACCTGATCCTGCGTGCGAAGCTGCCGATCGGCATCTTCTCGCTGGAGACGGGGCGCCTGCACAAGGAAACGCTGGCCGTGCTCGATGCCGTGAAAGCGACTTACGGCGTCGACATTGCCCTGTTCCGCCCGGACCCTGCGGCGGTGGAGCGCTATGTCACGCAGAACGGCCTGAACGCCTTCTACGACAGCGTCGACATGCGCCGCGAATGCTGCCGCATCCGCAAGGTCGAGCCGCTGGGACATGCGCTCGCGGGCAAGAAAGCCTGGATCACCGGGCAGCGCCGCGCCCAATCGGCAACGCGCTCGGACTTATCCGTGCAGGAAGACGATCCAGCGCACGGCATGGTCAAGTTCAATCCGCTGGCCGACTGGTCGGAGGCTGAGGTGTGGGAATACATCCGCGCCAACGGGGTGCCGTACAACGCCCTGCACGACCGCGGTTACCCGTCGATCGGCTGCGAGCCCTGCACCCGCGCCATTCAACCGGGCGAAGACGTGCGCGCGGGGCGCTGGTGGTGGGAAAACCCCGAGTCGAAGGAATGCGGCCTGCACCTGGTCGACGGTAAACTCATTCGCATCAAATCCGTGGCCGCCTGAGCCACAAAAGAACACAAGGCAGAACCCATGACGAACCTTTTAGACATCGCGCCGGCGGCCAGCCCGAGCATCTTCGCCACCGTCAACGCGCGCCACCTCGACGCCCTCGAATCCGAAGCGATCCACATCCTGCGCGAAGTGGCGGCCGAATGCGCCAACCCTGCCCTGCTGTTCTCGGGCGGCAAGGACTCGGTCGTGCTGCTGCGCCTGGCCGAAAAGGCTTTTCGCCCTGGTAAATTCCCCTTCCCGCTGGTGCACATCGACACCGGCCACAACTTCGATGAAGTGATCGAATTCCGCGACGCCCGGGTTGCGGAATTGAATGAACGCCTGATCGTCGGCTCGGTCGAGGATTCCATCCAACGCGGCACCGTGCGCCTGCGCAACCCGGCGACGGACTCGCGCAACGCGGCCCAGGCCGTGACGCTGCTGGAAACCATTGCCGAACACGGTTTTGACGCCTGCATCGGCGGCGCCCGGCGCGACGAAGAGAAAGCACGCGCCAAGGAGCGCATCTTTTCCTTCCGCGACGAGTTCGGCCAATGGAATCCGAAGGCACAGCGGCCCGAGCTGTGGGACCTGTATAACACCCGCGTCCACCCGGGTGAGAACATGCGGGTATTCCCGATTTCCAACTGGACCGAACTCGACATTTGGCAATACATTGGCCGTGAAAGGCTGGCGCTGCCCTCCATCTATTTCGCGCACCAGCGCGACGTCATTTCGCGCAACGGTTTGCTAGTACCGTTGACCGACTTGACGCCCGCCCGTGAAGGCGAAGCCGTCGAATCGCGCACTGTCCGCTTTCGCACTGTCGGCGACATTTCCTGCACCTGCCCGGTCGCCTCGGA
>JAQGLR010000428.1 GCA_028292765.1 Massilia sp.
CAGCGCCCTGGTCGGCACCGTCGCCTACCTGTGGGAACAGCGCGGCCGGCTCTGGAACCGCCTGAAAGAACACTTCCAGACCGAGGAACTGCGCAAGGAAACGCTCAAGGACCACCGCCGCATCTTTACTGCGATTGCGGGCCATGACCCGGCAGCCGCGCGCAGCGCGATGCGGGCCCACCTGGAGCGGGTGACGCGCACCTTCTCGCGCGGCTGAAGCGAACGGCGCGGACAGGCAGCTTGAAGCAGACGTATTGAAGTAATCCAGGCACCAAAGTTATTGACCACGCGCGACCTCGGCCCGGTAGTTGAATGGCCTTCGTCGCAGTGGCATCGGACACGCGAGGTGTCCGGACCAGCGCCGCCGCCACGGCACGGCTCATTCATATAATAGTCAGGAGACAGTTTCATGAACCAAGCACGCAAGTCCGCCCGCCGCACCCTCGCCCTTTCGTCGATCACGCTCGCCGTGCTCGCCCTGACCCAGGGAGCCCATGCACAGCAGCCCGAGGCCCCGATGCAGCGCGTCGAAGTGACCGGCTCGAGCATCAAGCGCCTCGCCGCCGAAGCCGCCCTGCCCGTCACCACCGTCAGCGCCCAGGAACTCACGGCGCGCGGCATGACCACGCTGGCGGACCTGATGATGGCGCTGCCGCAGTCGTCGTCGCTGGCCCCGTCGAACGCCGGCTCGGGCACCAACATCAACTTGCGCGGCCTGGGCGTGAACCGCACCCTGGTGCTCCTCAACGGGCGCCGCCTCGCCAATGAAGCGATCGCCGACGGCTACGCGAACCTGGATGTGATCCCGATGAGCGCGATTGCCCGGGTCGAGATCCTGCGCGACGGCGCGTCCTCGATCTACGGTTCGGACGCCATCGGCGGCGTGGTCAACTTCATCACCAAGAGCACCTTCGAAGGCGTGCAGGTGACCGGCCAGTACATCCAGCCCGAAAAGGATGGCGGCGGCGACGAGCAGCGCCTGACGCTGACCGCCGGCAAGGGCAGCCTCGCGGTCGATGGCTGGAACGTCTACGCGACGGTCGACGCGCACCGCCGCAGCGCCCTGTACGCGCGCGACCGCGCCGAACTGTCGACCCCCGGGATCCTGGCCGGCATCGGCCGCGCGCCGGCGCTCGCCAGCGGCGGCTATGCCAGCCCGGCGAACTACACCACCACCGCCAACCGCACCGCCGCCAACCCGTATTTCGCAAGCGGCTGCGCCGATCCGTATTCGATCCGCGGCGCGCGCAACACCTGTATCCTGAACAACCAGGAATACGGCATGGCGCTGTACGAGAACGAGCAGGTCACCTTCTACGCGCGTGGCACGAAACAATTCAGCGACGACCACAAGCTGACGATCGACTACATGCGCGGCCAGGAATACATCGTCGCCACCCGCAACCCGACCCAGAGCGTGGCGGTGGGCGGCGTACCGGCCAGATTGCCTTCGACCTCCCGCTGGTATCCGGGCGGCGCCGGCGGCGTGCCCGCCATGCCGGGCCTGACCAACCAGCCGCTGTTCGTCACCTGGAGCGTGGCCGACCTGGGCCTGGCCGCCACCAAGGACGTGCAGGTCAACCAGCGCCTGGCCGTCAGCGACGAAGGCCGCGTCGGCAACTGGGACTACAAGGTGGGCCTGGTGCATGGCGTCTCCACCCGCAAGAACTACTACAAGGAAGGCTATGTCACCGGCGCCGGCCTGAACGCAGGCCTGATGAACGGCTCGCTCAACCCCTTCGGCCTGCAGGACCAGGCGGGCCTGGCCTATCTCGAGAGCATCTCGGTCGACGGCCAGCTGAACCGCACCTCGAAAAGCACCTATTCCGGCATCGACGCCTCGCTCAGCCGCTCGCTGATGGAACTCGCCGGCGGCTCGATGGCCTTCGCCGTCGGCCTCGACGTCCACCGCGACACCACCCAGGACGAGCGCCTGCCGATCGTCAACGCCGTCACCTACGCCAACGCCGCCGCCGCGCGCGGCCAGGGTGCGCGCAACATCTCGGCCATCTACGCCGAGCTCGACGTCCCGCTGACGAAGCAGCTGACCCTGAACTTCGCGGCCCGCGACGACTATTTTTCGGACTTCGGCAACACCTTCAACCCGAAGGCGAGCTTCCGCTACGAGCCGACCAAGACCCTGATGTTCCGCGGCTCGGCGAATACCGGCTTCCGTGCGCCGACCCTGTTCGACCGCTACGGCTACCGCACGGCCGGCGCCAACGGCCTGACCGCCGGCCGCTGGGACGACCCGGCACTGTGCCCGGGCGGCCGGACCGGTATCGCCGGCACCGGTACCGCCGCGCCGGGCCGCGTGGCGTCCGAAGTGTGTAACGTCCAGCTGCCGCGCCAGGTCGGCAGCAACCCCGAGCTGCAGCCGGAGAAGTCGAAAGGCTGGACCCTCGGCGTGGTGATGGAACCGGTGAAGAATGCGACCCTGTCGCTCGACTACTGGAACATCCGCATGGAAGACATGCTGGCCAACCTGCCGGAACAGGCGATCTTCCTGAACCCGGCCAAGTACGCCGACCTGTTCATCCGTAATCCGGACGGCAGCCTGAACTACGTGAAGAACATCACGATGAACCTCGGCGGGCAAAAAGCGGCGGGTATCGACGTCTCGGCCGGCTACACCTTCCCCAAGTCGGCCTTCGGCACCTTCAAGGCGGAACTCGACGGCACCTGGCTGACCCAGTTCGACAACCAGCTCGAGCGCGACAGCGCCTTCGCGTCGAATGTCGGCCGTTTCGGCCTGGCCAGCAACGGCACCACCAGCAGCTTCCCGATCATCACCTACCGCTGGAAGCACACCGCGAAGCTGGCCTGGAACCGCGGCGACATGGGCGCCCAGCTGACCCAGAACTACAATTCGTCGTATGAAGACCAGAACCTGGTCGCCGCGCAGTACCACCGCCGCATCGAGCCGTACCGCGTGTGGAACCTGACGGCCAGCTACAACGGCATCCCGCACGTGGGCATCACCGCCGGCATCACCAACCTGACGGACGAGCGGCCGCCGATCACCAACCACAGCGGCTACACTTATGGCTACCTGAGCAGCGCTGCGAACCCGATCGGCCGCTCGTACAACCTGCGCCTGACTTATACCTTCTGACCCATACGTTCTAAAACCAGCCGGGCCGGCCCTTGCGGCCGGCCCGGCGGCAACTCGCACTACACGTCACAAAACGGAGACACAATGGAACTGAAGCAAATGAACCCGCAACGCCGCTCGCTGCTGCGCGCCGCATCCGTATCGGCGGCCGGCCTGACGGTCGGCGCCGGCGCCGTCGGCTGCGCATCGACCAGCACCGCTGCAGCGGGTGACGCGTGGGGCCGTGCGGAGGGCATCATCAGGCAGTTCAGCAAGCCGCTGGCCTTCCGCAAGCAGGACTTCATCATCACCGCCTACGGCGCCACACCATGCCAGGCCAGGATGGTGACCGGCTATGTCGCCCACCACGAGGAAGGCCAGGTCAGCGCCCCCGTCGCCGGCGCACCCGACTGCTACGCGGCCATTCGCGATGCGATCGCCGCCTGCAGCGCGGCCGGCGGCGGACGCGTGCTCATCCCGGCCGGTAACTGGCTGGTGAAGGGCCCGATCGTGCTCAAGTCGAACGTCAACGTGCACCTGGCCAAGGGCGCCCGCGTCTACTTCAGCAACGATCCAAACGATTTCGCCAAGTACGGCGACCATGATTGCGGCCCGAACGGCAAACTGGTCATTTCGCGCTGGCAGAGCAACGACTGCCTGAACTATTCGCCGATGGTGTATGCCTACAACCAGACGAACATCGCCCTCACCGGCGAGGACTGGACCAGCATCCTGGACGGCCAGGGCGGCGTCCCGCAAGCGAATGGCGACACCTGGTGGGACTGGAAGGGCAAGCGCAAGGCCGGCCCCAACCAGAACCAGGCGCAGACCGTCGTCAACCCGCTGACCCCGGCCTCGATCAAGGCGATCGTCCCCGGCCTCACCCCGGCCCAGGTCGCGCTGATGGAAGGCACGAACGACAGATGGCGTACCGACGAAGTCTTCCTGCCGACGCTGTCGGAAGCCGGCGTCCCGGTCGGCAAGCGCGTGTTCGGCCGCGGCCACTACCTGCGCCCGTGCATGGTCGAATTCATCAGCTGCACGAATGTGCTGATGCAGGGTTACCAGATCAATCAGGCGCCGTTCTGGCTGCACCACCCGGTCAACTGCACGAAGGTCGAGTTCCGCAACGTGCACCTGGACAGCATGGGCCCGAACAGCGACGGCTTCGACCCGGAAGCCTGCAACACCGTGCTGGTGGACGGCTGCACCTTCAATAGCGGCGACGACTGCATCGCGATCAAGGCCGGCAAGAACCTCGATACGCAATTCGGCCCGACCCAGAACGTGGTGATCCAGAACTGCGTCATGAACAGCGGCCACGGCGGCGTGACCCTGGGCAGCGAGATGTCGGGCGGTATCCAGCACGTGTATGCGCAGAACATCGAGTTCCGCAACGCGAACTGGGCCACCGATCCGCTCAACACCGCGATCCGCATGAAGACCAACATGAACCGCGGCGGTTTCCTGCGCCACTTCTACGTGCGCAATGTCACGATGCCGAACGGCGTGAACCTGAAGCCGCAGTACTACAGGCCCCTGCCCGGCTCGCCGATTCCGCCAAAGTCGGTCGGTTCGTCCGCCGGCGCCGTGGTGACCATCGATTGCGACTACGACCCGAACGCCGACAACGTGCGCACCCGCCCGCCGATCGTCGAGAACATCCACATCTCGGGCGTGAAGGTCGGCAACGTGAAGACCAGGGACGGCTCGTTCTCGTGCTTCCAGGCCCTGCTGCTGCTCGGTCCCGTCGCCTACGACTACAACGGCGACAAGCCCGCGGAGATCCTGCCGATTCGCGACGTGACGATCACGGACTGCGATTTCGGCACGCCGGTGAACGCTGCCCAGCCATGGTTCACCTACAACGTGAAGAACGTGAAGCTCACCAATGTGACGATTGGCGGCAAGGTGCATAACACGACGCTGTCGACCTGACGCGCGTCGCCCGCATGGGCGTGGCAGCGAGCCGGCGGGGCGCTCAGGCGATCCGCCGGCTTTTTTGCATCAGGCGAGAAGGATATTTCGCAGTCATCCGTGTATTCCGTCCAGGATGTTCAGGGTATGCCGGGCGATCATCAGTTCTTCGTTGGCCGGCACCACCCATACCGACACCGCGCTCGTGGGCGCGCTGATGCGCGCGACGCCGGCGAGTTCTCCGGCGTTGGCGACGGGGTCCAGCTCCACGCCCAGCCAGCCTGCATCGCGGCACACGGCCGCCCGCAAGGCGACGCTGTTTTCGCCGATGCCCCCCGAGAATACCAGCGCGTCGATGCCGCCGAGCGCGGCCGCCAGCGAACCGAGTTCACGGCCGATCCGGTAGACCATCAGGTCGATCGCCAGCCGCGCGCTTGGCGCCGCGCTCCCCTCGAGTTCGCGCATATCCGACGAGATGCCGGATACGCCCAGCAAGCCGGAGCGCAGGTACAGCAGGTCCTGGACGGCCGCCACGTCCATCCCCAGCTGGTCGATCAGGTACAGCACCACGCCCGGGTCCACCGCGCCGCAGCGTGTCCCCATCGGCAAGCCGTCGACCGCGGTGAATCCCATCGAGCTGGCGACGCTGCGGCCGGCGCGCATCGCACACATGCTGGCGCCATTGCCGAGGTGCGCGGCCACGACCCTGGCTTGGGCGAGTGCCGGATCGGCGTGCGGCAAGCGGCTGGCGATGTATTCATATGACAGGCCATGGAAGCCGTAGCGGCGGATGCCGCGCTCCGTGATCTCCCGGGGCAAGGCGAAGGCCTGGGCCAGGGCCGGCTGCGCGCGGTGGAAGGCCGTATCGAAGCATCCGACCTGGGGTACGCCCGGCGCCATGTCCATGGCGGCCCGTACTGCCGCCAGGTTGTGTGGCAGGTGCAGGGGCGCCAGCGGCACCAGCTCCTCGAGCGCCGCCAGCACGGCCTCGTCCAGGCGCTGGGGTCCGCTATACAAGGCCCCGCCATGCACGATGCGGTGCCCGACCGCGCGCAAGCCATGGCCGTCGGTCCGGGCGTCGAGAAACGCGAGCAAGGCACGCATGCCCGCCGCATGATCGAGCGCTTCAGGCCAGGCCTGTTCGTGTACCGGGTGATTCGCGCCGTCCTGCACGACGAAGCGTGTCGGACCGCTGAACAGGTTCTCGATGCGCCCCTTGAGCAGCAACTCGGGCGACGCTCCCCCGAACAGCGAAAACTTGATGCTCGAAGAGCCGGTATTGAGGACGAGGACCTTGTCGGGCGAGACCATCGCGCGCGCGGTCATCGGTCAGCCGCCGAGCAGGCGTTCGCCGGCCAGTTTGCGGTGCGCGACCAGTACCGCCACCGCACACGAAGCGAGCCTGGTGGCCACCGAGTCTGCGCGGCTGGCGAGGATGATCGGCACCCGGGCGCCAAGCACGATCCCGGCCGCACCGGCGCCGGCCATGAAGCTCAGGCTTTTCGCCAGCATGTTGCCCGCTTCGAGATCAGGGGCCACCAGTACGTTGGCGCGGCCGGCAACCGGCGAGACCAGGTTCTTGATGGCGGCCGCCTCGGGGTCGATCGCATTGTCCATCGCCAGCGGGCCATCGATCACGGCACCGGTGATCTGCCCCCGGTCCGCCATCTTGCACAGCGCCGCGGCGTCGATCGTGGCCGGCATTTTGGGATTGACCGTTTCCACGGCCGCCAGGATGGCGACGCGCACTTCGTCGAAGCCCAGCACCTGCGCCAGGTCGATCGCGTTCTGGACGATGTCGACCTTGTCGGCGAGGCTTGGGATGATGTTCACCGCCGCATCGGTGATGATCAGGGGCTCGCTGCGCCCGGGCACCTCCATCACGAAACAATGGCTCAGGCGGCGCGCGGTGCGCAGGCCGGTGACACTGTCGACGACGGCGCCCATCAGTTCATCGGTATGCAGGCTGCCCTTCATCAGCGCCTCGGCCTGTCCCGCCCGCACCAGTTCGACGCCGCGCGCGGCGGAGGCATGGCTGTGCGGCGTATCGACCAGCTCCAGCATCCCGATGTCGAGGTTCGCCTCGTCCGCCGCGCGCAGGATGCGGGCGCGCGGCCCGACCAGGACCGGCACGATCAGGCCGATCTTGAAAGCGTCGAGCGCGGCCTCCAGCGACGAGCGGTCGCATGGATGGGCGACGGCGACCCGGACCGGCCCCACCAGGCGGGCGGCGTCGATCAATCGGTCGAATTGCGGATGTGGCGTTGTCATCGGTACTCCCCAAGGCTTGGACGTCGAGCATAACAGCAATGCCAATTAATTGGCCTGACCACTTGCTGTCGCGTTTTTTATGTTGTACGATGACTGATAACTGGCGAAACAAAAGCACAAGCACGCACTTCGCCCTTTACTTAACCTTCAAGGCACGCGACCATGTTCACTCCACAAGACGTCAAACAAATCCTCTCCTCCGGCCTGCTGTCGTTCCCGATCACCGACTTCGACGCACAGGGCGACTTCGAGCCAAAAGGCTATGTCAAGCGTCTCGAGTGGCTGGCGCCGTACGGCGCGACCGCGCTGTTCGTGGCGGGCGGCACGGGCGAGTTCTTCTCGCTGACGCCGGAAGACTACACGCAGGTCGTGAAGGTCGCCGTCGACACCTGCCGCGGCAAGGTGCCGATCCTGGCCGGCGCCGGCGGCCCGACCCGCATGGCGATCAAGTACGCGCAGGAAGCCGAGCGCCTGGGCGCCCACGGTATCCTCCTGATGCCGCACTACCTGACCGAAGCGAGCCAGGATGGCCTGGTCGAGCACGTCGCCGCCGTCTGCGCGTCGGTGAAGTTCGGCGTCGTCGTCTACAACCGCGACCGCTGCAAGCTGAACGCCGAATCGCTGCTGAAGCTGGCCGACCGCTGCCCTAACCTGATCGGCTTCAAGGACGGCGTCGGCGAAATCGAATCGATGGTCACCATTCGCCGCAAGCTGGGCGACCGTTTCACCTACCTCGGCGGCCTGCCGACCGCGGAAGTGTATGCCGCCGCCTACAAGGCGCTCGGCGTGCCGGTCTACTCGTCGGCCGTGTTCAACTTCATCCCGAAGACCGCGATCGAGTTCTACGAAGCCGTTCGTACCGACGACTTCGCGACCCAGGGCCGCCTGATCGACGACTTCTTCCTGCCTTACCTGGACATCCGTAACAAGAAGGCCGGTTATGCAGTGAGCATCGTGAAAGCCGGTGCGGCCATCGCCGGCTACAGCGCCGGCCCGGTGCGCGCTCCGCTGGTCGACCTGGCCCCGCAGGAAGTCGAGCAGCTCGCTGCCCTGATGGCCAAGCTCGGCCCGCAGTAATTCGCAGCATTGAAGTAGCGAAGTAAATATGGCGCGCCATGGCTTGAAAAGCCGTGGCGCGCTTTCCCGCATCTGAAGAGGAGAACCATCTTGACCATCACCATCAACGGCGAACTGCTGATCGGCAGCACCACCATCAAGGGCAGCGCAGCGGCCTTCCGTGCCGTCAACCCGGCCACCGGCGAGCAGATCGAGCCGTCGTTCGGCGCCGGCACCGCGGACGACGTGCAGCAGGCCTGCGCGCTCGCCGAGCAAGCCTTCGACACCTTCCGCAACACGAGCCTGGAGGCGCGCGCCGCTTTCCTCGAACTGGTCGCCCAGAACATCCTCGACATCGGCCCGCTGCTGATCGAGCGCGCGATGCAGGAATCGGGCCTGCCGCAAGCCCGCCTGGAAGGCGAGCGTGGCCGCACCGTGAACCAGCTGCGCCTGTTCGCAAAAGTCGTGCGCGACGGCCGCTTCCTCGGCACCGCGCTGGACTCGGCCCTGCCGGAACGCACCCCGCCGCGTCCCGACCTGCGCCTGCGCAAGATCGGCCTCGGCCCGGTCGCCGTCTTCGGCGCCAGTAACTTCCCGCTGGCCTTCTCGGTTGCCGGCGGCGATACCGCCTCGGCATTGGCTGCCGGCTGCCCGGTCGTGGTCAAGGCCCACGGCGCCCACCCCGGCACTTCGGAACTGGTCGGCAAGGCCGTCCAGGCAGCCGTCAAGGCCGCCGGCCTGCCGGAAGGCGTGTTCTCGATGCTGCACGGCGACGGCCGCACCATCGGCCAGGCGCTGGTCAGCCATCCGGCGATCAAGGCCGTCGGTTTCACCGGCTCGCGCCAGGGCGGCCTGGCACTGGTGCGCGCCGCGGCCGCGCGCCAGGAACCGATTCCTGTCTACGCAGAGATGAGCAGCATCAACCCGCTGTTCCTGCTGCCGGGCGCGATGGCCGAGCGCGCATCGCAAATCGGCACCGGCTTCATCGGTTCGCTGGTGATGGGTTCGGGCCAGTTCTGCACCAACCCGGGCCTGGTCGTCGCACTCGAAGGCGCTGATCTGAACACCTTCCGCGACGCAGCCGCCACCGCGCTTCAGGGTCAAGTCGGCAGCACCATGCTGACCCCGGGCATCCACCAGGCCTTCAACAGCGGCGTGGAAAAGCTCGGCAAGGAAGAAGGCGTGACCCTGGTCGCCCGCGGCCAGTGCGGCACCACCGTCTGCGCCGGCCAGGCTGCGCTGTTCGAGACCGATGCCGCCAACTTCATCGCCAACCCGGCGCTGGAAGACGAGATCTTCGGCGCCGCGTCGCTGATCGTGCGCTGCGCCAGTATCGAGCAGTTCGCCGAGGTCGCGGAGCACCTGGACGGCCAGCTGACGGCCACCATGTTCCTCAACGAGAGCGATCGCGACGGCGCCCTGGCGCTGCTGCCGGTGCTCGAGCGCAAGGCCGGCCGCGTGCTGATCAACGGTTACCCGACCGGCGTCGAAGTGTCGCATGCGATGGTGCACGGCGGCCCGTTCCCGGCCACGTCCGACAGCCGCTCCACCTCGGTCGGCGCGGGCGCGATCGACCGCTTCCTGCGTCCGGTCAGCTACCAGGACCTCCCAGGCTGGCTGCTGCCGGAAGCGCTGCAGGACGCCAATCCGCTGGGCCTGCACCGCATTCGTGACGGCGAACTGGTCAAGGGCTAAGGTCAACGGCTGAGGTCAAGGCTTGAGCCCAAGCGCTTGAAGCCTGGCGGGCGCCTGCCCGCCAGGCTTCCGGTACACACAATGCCCGACGCTGGTCGGGCATTTTTTTTGCCCAGTCTCCTTTTCACCCGAGCACGATGACGCAGACGGCGCCCGCCTTGTGCAAGCGCAACCAATGCTTCGGCTTGAGGACCGGCCCCTGATCGGACTGTCCAGCGTGGGAACCAATCCAGGCTCCGCAGCGTCGAAGCTGGACGTGGACTACTTGAGGAACCCGGCGCGGTAGCGGCAAGTGCGCGCCCTGCAGGCGCCGCTGTGTCGCTGCGGCAGCGTTGAACTGACGCGCCGAAACAACAATGCAGCATGCATATCCGACGGCCTGCCGTGCGCGGCCCGGCCCGGGATATAGTGGCCCACGGTTACGGTCCGGCGCGCGCCTCCCCCCTGTCTTCGCTGCAACGAAGACAGGCGTGGTGGCGCGTTTCCTGCAGTCGCTCACACTCGGCTTTCACTCTTCTGTCGCCATCATGGATGCTACCGAAGCAGAACGAATTGCAGCGTCAACGCGCGGGACCGCGCCGCAGCCCACGCTCGGGCTGCGCGAAGCGATCGCCGTCATCGTCGGCGTCGTCATCGGGGCCGGCATCTTCAAGGCGCCCTCGATCGTGGCCGGGCTGAGCGGCAGCGCGAGCGCCATGTTCGGGCTGTGGATCCTCGGCGGCCTCGTGTCCCTGATCGGCGCCCTGTGCTACGCCGAGCTCACCACCTCGTACGCCCACGCCGGCGGCGACTACCATTTCCTGCGCCGCGCCTACGGCCGCCCGGTCGCCTTCCTGTTCGGCTGGGCGCGCTTCGCCGTGATCACGACCGGCTCCATCGCCCTGCTCGGCTTTGTCTTCGGCGACTACATGCAGCTGGTCCTGCCGCTGCCCGGCATGGCCGGCGCGGCCGGATCGACCGTCTACGCGTTCGGCGTCGTCGTCGTGCTCACCCTGCTCAACCTGCGCGGGATCCGCGCCGGCGCCCTGACCCAGACCTGGCTGACGGTGCTCGAAGTCGGCGGGCTGCTGCTGATCGCGGCCGCCGCCACGTTTTTCGCCGGCGCTCCCCCTCCGGCACCGGCGGAAGGCGCCGGGCAGGCTTCCTACGGCATGGCCATGGTGTTCGTGCTGCTCACCTATGGCGGCTGGAACGAGGCCGCCTACATCAGCGCCGAGGTGCGCGACGGACGCCGCAACATGGTGCGCGCGCTGACCCTGTCGATCCTGCTCATCACCGTCCTCTACCTGCTCGTGACCTGGGCCTGCTGGAAAACGCTCGGGCTTGCCGGCATGGCGGGCTCCGAAGCGCTGGTTGCCGACGTCATGCGCGCGACCCTTGGCCCCGTGGGCGAAACCGTCATTTCGATCCTCGTCGCCGTCTCGGCGCTCACCTCGATCAACGCCACCATGATCGTCGGCGCCCGCACCGGCTACGCCATGGGCTGCGACTGGCCGCGCCTCGGCCGGCTCGGGCAGTGGGACGGCCAGCGCGGTTCGCCGGCGCTGGCCATGCTGGTGCAGGGCATCGCCGCGCTCGTACTGGTCGGGGTGGGCGCGGCATTCGGCAGCGGCTTCAAGTCGATGGTGGAGTTCACGGCGCCGGTGTTCTGGCTGTTCTTCCTGCTCGCCGGCCTGTCGCTGTTCGTGCTGCGCCGGCGCGAGCCGGACCTGCCGCGCCCCTTCAAGGTGCCCCTGTTCCCCCTGCTTCCCCTGGTATTTTGCGCGACCTGCTGCTGGATGCTCTGGTCCAGCCTGTCCTACGTCTACAGCCAGTCGCTCGGCGGCCTGAATGCCGCCTGGATCGGTGTCGGCGTGCTCGCCGCCGGCGTGCTGCTGCTGCCGCTGGTGCGCGCGGGACCTGACCGATAAGCAATCATCTTCGCCGTCCCACCCACCCGAAGGAGAGTATCGATGACTTCCCAACCCCGTCGTACGCTACTCGGTCTCGGCGTCGCCGCGACCGGCCTGGCCCTGTTCCCCACCGCGCGGCTGCTCGCCCAGCCGGCAGCCACCGCACCGGCCCTCGATGTCCCATATGTGCCCACGCCCCAGGACGTGGTCGACCGCATGCTGCAACTGGCCCGGGTCAACAAAAACGACATCCTGTTCGACCTCGGCTGCGGCGACGGGCGCATCGTCATCACCGCCGCCAAAACACACGGGGCGCGCTGCACCGGCATCGACATCGACCCCGAACGCATCGCCGAGGCCAAGGAGAACGCGAAAAAGGCCGGCGTGAGCGACAAGGTGACCTTCCGGGTAGCCAACCTGTTCGAGACCGACCTGTCGTCGGCGTCGGTGGTGACGCTCTACCTGCTACCGACGATCAACACGAAGCTGCGTCCGCGCCTGTGGCAGCAATTGAAAGTCGGCTCGCGCGTGGTGTCGCACGCCTTCGACATGGGACCGGAGTGGCCGCCCGAGAAGACCGAGACCGTGGATGGGCGGACGATTTATTACTGGACGATTACGCAAGCGCAGAAGAAAGCGGTCAAAGCCTGACCCTGTGGGACACCGGCGGCGCGCTGCATGCTGCAGGCAGTGCCGCGCGCCGCCGGCAGCCTGATCGCGTGCGCCGCGCCGGCCGGCCCGGCTCGCTACCCCGCCGGCGAAGGCGTAGCGACTTCATGGTATCGTTCCTGAAAACATGCAGGCTGCGCGCGCGGCCGGGCCGCCAGCGCCCCATGGTGCGCGCCAGCGATTGGGGATGACGGATGGCGTTAACTGTCGTGCGGGTGCTGCCGGCGCTGCCGCGCTTGCTGCTACTGCTTGCAGGCCTGCTGCTGCTGCCTGCGCCCGTGCTGGCCGCCCCGGCCGCGCCGCTCCGCGTGGTCATGGATGAGAACTATCCGCCTTTTGTCCACCGCAACGCCGACGGCAAGCTCGAGGGCTATTCGGTCGACGTCTGGCGCCTGTGGCAGCAAAAGACCGGGGTGCCGGTCGACATGATCTCCGCCAACCGGGGCGAGACACAGCCGATGTTGCACCGGGGCGACGCCGACGTCATCGACCCGATTTTCCGCACCGCCGAGCGCGTGGCACGCCTCGATTTCTCGCAGCCCTATGCCGGCGTCACGACCGCCATCTATGCGGACGCGTCGCTCGGCGCGATACACGAAATGGCCAGTCTGAAAGGTTTTGAAGTCGCGGTCCAGGCCGACGACGCCTGCGCCGAACAACTGCGGCTGGCCGGCATCGGCAAGGTGCGCGTCTTCCCGAGCCACGACGCCGTGGTCGCGGCGGCGGCCAGCCAGAGCATCAAATTGCTGTGCATGGACGAATACTCGGCCGATTTCCACCTGTACCGCCTCGGCCTGCAGCGCAGCTACGTGAAAGCCTTCGAGGTCGCCCGCAACCAGCTGCGCCGTGGCGTGAGGAAAGGCGACGTGGCCACCCTCACCCTGGTCGAACGCGGCATGGCGCAGATCACGCAGGCCGAGCTCGACGCGCTGCACGAGCGCTGGATGGGGCGCCCGCTGGTGTTTTCGCGCTATGCCGAAGGGCTGGTGCAGGCCCTCGTCGCGCTGGCCTGCCTGGTGCTGCTGCTGGGCGGCTGGCTGGTCACGATGCGGCGGGCCGTGGGCAAGCGTACGGTCGAACTGGAACGCGAGCGCGCGCAATTGCATACGCTCGTGGAAAACAGTCCCGAGCTGATCTGGCTGAAAGACCGGGACGGGGTCTACCTGGCTTGCAATGCGCGGGCGGCCGCCCTGTTCGGCAAGCCCCGTGCCGAGATTGTCGGCCGGTGCGACGACGACCTGTTCGAGCCGGCCGTGGCACTGCGCTACAAGCTGGGCGACGCGGCCGCGCTGCGTGCGGCACGCGCGGTGACCTTCGAGGGAGTCGAGGCGTTGCCGGGCGCTATCGAAAACCACGTGTTCGAAACGATCAAGACCCCCGTCACCCACGCGGACGGCACCGTGATCGGCGTGCTCGGCGTTGCGCGCGACATTACCGAGCGCCGCCAGCAGGAACAGACCATCCGCGAGCAGGAACGCCTGCTCGCGGAAATGAGCACGCTGGCCCGCATCGGCGCCTGGGAGATCGACCTGGCCACGGGGGTCTTCCACTGGACGGCGGAACTCGCGCGCGTCTACGACATCCCGCCGGGCGAGCCGCTCAGCTCCGAAGCCTGCATCCGGTGTTACGGCGCGGACGACATCGCCCTGATCGAACGCAGCCTCGAGGCCGCCCGGCTGCGCGCCGAACCATTCGACATCGAGCTGGAAATGGTCAGCGGCGGCGGGCACCGCAAATGGGTGCGCTCGATCGGCAGCCCGGTGCTGGCCGATGGCCAGGTCGTCATGCTGCGCGGCACCGTGCAGGATGTGACGCAGCGGCGCGACCTCGAGGAATCGATGCGCATGGCGAACCTGATTTACCAGACCAGCCTGGAAGCGATCCTCGTCACCGACGAGGCCAACCGGATCGTCGACGCCAACCCTGCCTTTACCAGCCAGACCGGTTACGCCCTGCCGGATGTGCTCGGCACCCGGCCGGCGCTGTTCGCCTCCACCATGCACGACGACGGCTTCTACGAGCGCGTCTGGCAGGAGTTGCAGGCGAACGATCACTGGGAGGGCGAGATCCTGGACCGCAACAGCGACGGGTCGTTCACGGCCAAGTACGTCAACATGCGCACGATCCGGCATCCGGACGGGCGCATCTACCGGCACGTCATCCAGTTCCAGGACATCAGCGAGCAAAAGGAAAAGGACGAGCAAATCTGGCGCCAGACGAATTTCGACGCCCTCACCGGCCTGCCGAACCGCCGCCTCTTCGTCGACCGGCTCGAACAGGAACTCAAGAAGGCGCACGGCGCCGAGGGCGGCCAGGGCCTCGGCGTGCTGCTGCTCGACCTCGACCGTTTCAAGGAAGTGAACGACAGCTTCGGCCACGCGAAAGGCGACGCCGCCCTGGTAAAACTGACCCGGCGCATCGAACACTGCGCGCCCGAAGGCACGACCATCGGACGCCTGGGCAGCAACATGTTTGCGCTGATCCTCCGCGAATTCGACGGGCGCACGCACCTGGAAACGACGGCGGAAGCGGTGATCGGGGCCATCGGCGCCCCGCTCGAGCTCGGCACGGGCGGCGCGACCCACGTCTCGGCCAGTGTCGGCATCAGCGTCTATCCGGACGACGGCCTGAGCGCCGCCGACCTGGTGCGCAATGCCGAAGCCGCGGTCTACCTCGCGAAGAGCGAGGGGCGTGGGCGCTTCCAGTATTTCACGCCGGCCCTGCAAAAGCGCGCGCGCAGCAAGCTCACCCTCACCAACGACCTGCGCGCCGCCCTCGGGCGCGGCCAGCTGCACGTGCACTACCAGCCGATCGTCGACCTGGCCGGCGGGCCGATCCGCAAGGCCGAATCGCTGCTGCGCTGGGAGCATCCGGAACACGGCATGATCAGCCCGGCGAGGTTCATCCCGCTGGCCGAGGAAGCGGGCCTGATCGACGAGATCGGCGAGTGGGTGGTGGCCGAGGCGATTGCCAGCATCGAGCGCTGGCGCCGCGCCTACGGGTACCTGGTGGAGCTGAGCGTCAACGTCTCGCCGGCCCAGTTCGACAAGCGCGGTGCGCTGCCCTGGCTCGAGCGCGTGGTCCACTCCGGCCTGCCGCCCAACAGCCTGACCATCGAAATCACCGAAGGCTTGCTGGTCAGCGACGCACAGCAGGTCAAGCGCTGCCTCGACGCCGTGCACGGCGCCGGCGCCAGGGTCTCCATCGACGACTTCGGCACCGGCTTTTCGTCGCTGTCCTACCTGAAGGATTTCGAGGTCGACTACCTGAAGATCGACAAGTCCTTCATCAACAACCTGACCGACAACGGCAGCGACAAGGCACTCACCGAAGGCATCATCGACCTGGCCCACCGCCTCGGCATCGAGGCCATCGCCGAGGGCGTCGAGAGCGCCGCCCAGCGCGACATGCTGGCGGCCTTCGGCTGCGACTACATCCAGGGCTACTATTGCTCGCCGGCCCTCACCCGCGACGCTTTCGAAGCCCGGCTCGAAGCGCAGATGGTGCATTAGCCTGTTTTCTGCCGTGCCGCCCGATCGTGCGTTGAACCCGGCGCAAAAGGTGCAATATGACCTTTTGAACAGCAATCCGGAGGTGTCCATGAGTCCGCAAGATTCCATGCTTCTGCAGGATTTCCTGAACCAGCTCGTGCAGGCCCGGGGCGTCCCGAAAGACCCCGAGGCCGAGGCGATGATCGCCAGGGCCGCGGCCCAGCAACCCGACGCGGCCTACCTGCTGGTACAGCGCGCCTTGCTGCAACAGCAGGCGCTGAACAATGCGCAGGCCGAGATCGCCGCCCTGCAGCAACAGTTGCGCGGCGCCGCGCGCCCGGCGCCGGAATTCCTCGACCCGAATGCCTGGGGGCACGCCGGCGGCTACCGGCCGTCCGCGGCGGGGCATGGCGCGCTGTCGCAGTCCTCGCAGCCGCAGTCCTCGCAGCCGCCCTCACAGCATCATTACCCGCCTTCCCACCAGCAGACGGCCCGTGGCGGCTTTTTCGGTGGACGCATGGGCGGCATGGGCGGCATGGGCGGCATGGGCGGCGCGCTCGGCACCATCGCCTCGACCGCGGCCGGGGTGGCGGCGGGCGCCTTCCTGTTCCAGGGGCTGGGCAACCTCCTGGGCGGCAACCACGACGGCAACGGCTTCCTCGGCAACGACAATGCCTTCTCGTCGCTGACCGCACCGCTCGACAAGCTCGGAGGCGACAATTCCGGCGGCAACGATACCTCAAGCAGCCTGGCCGACAGCAGCCTGGCCGACAGCAGCGCCAGCGAGCATGATTTTTCGGGCGATGCCGGCAGCGACAGCTTCAGCGACGATTCGTTCGACGGCGGCGGTGACGACAGCATGCTCGGCTAGTCCCTGCGCGGCGCCCGGGCGCGCCACTCGACAATTGCTCCCGTAGAATGACGGCAAGATGACACGTCAAGGAGCAAGGATGTTCGAACTCAGCCAGATCCGCTGCTTCGTCGCGGTGGCCGAAGAGCTGCACTTCAGCCGGGCGGCCGAGCGGCTGAACATGACGCAGCCGCCGCTGAGCCGGCAGATCAGGCTGCTCGAGCACCATGTCGGCGTCCCGCTGCTCGAACGCAACAGCCGTAATGTCCGCCTGACCGCCGCCGGCAAGGCCTTCTTTCCCGAAGCGGCGCGCATCCTGCGCATTGCCGAGGAAGCCGTCTTTGCCGCGCGCCGCGTCGCCAGGGGCGAACAGGGCAACCTGGCGATCGGTTTCACCTCGGCATCCGGTTACAGCCTGCTGCCGGAGGTGGTGCGCCGCCTGCGCGAACGGCTGCCGGGGGTGACGCTGGCGCTCAAGGAACTCGTCAGCACGGCCCAGGTCGAAGCGCTCAACGCGGGTGAACTCGACCTCGGCCTGATGCGCCCGCACGCCGTGAACGCCGAACTCGACAGCGTCCGGATCGCCACCGAAGCGCTGATGCTCGCCATCCCCGAGGGCGAGGCCGGCCTCTGGCCCCTCCAGCCAACGCTGCAGAGCCTGCACGGCAAACCCTTCGTGATGTACTCGCCCTACGAGGCGCGCCCCTTTTACCTGATGCTCACCGAGCGCTTTGCCCGCGCCGGCGTCGTGCCGGACGTCATCGAACACATCGGCCAGGTGCACACGATGCTGGCGCTGGTGCGCGCCGGCATGGGCGCGGCCCTGATCGCCGAGGGCGCCTCGCGCTTGCAATTCGACGGCATCGTCATGCGCAGGATGGCGACCGAGCCCGTGGAAACGGTCTGTGCCTTCCGCCGCGACAACGACAATCCGGTCCTGCAGCTGTTCATGTCCGACATCCTGCCGGGTTTCCCCGTCAACTGACCATCGGCTTGACCGATTCAATTCGTGAATTGACCGCCTCAGCCTTTGGCTTGATCGTGAATCGATCGCCGCATATGATGGCTACGATCAAGTCCAACACTCTTACCGTCGAGCCAACCATGCAAACCAATGCTAGCAGCGCCCCTGTCGTCACCAGCATGCGCGTCGTTCCCGTCGCCGGCCAGGACAGCATGCTCCTCAACCTGAGCGGCGCCCACGGCCCCTGGTTCACCCGCAACATCCTCATCCTGGTCGACAGCGCCGGCAACACGGGCCTGGGCGAAGTGCCGGGCGGCGAAAAGATCCGCCAGACCCTGGAGGACGCGCGCCCGCTCGTGGTCGGCAAGACCATCGGCGACTACAACGCGGTGCTGAGCGCCATGCGCACGGCCTTCGCCGACCGCGACGCCGGCGGGCGCGGCCTGCAGACCTTCGATTTGCGCACGACCATCCATGCGGTTACCGCGATGGAGTCGGCCCTGCTCGACCTGCTCGGCCAGTTCATGAACGTGCCGGTGGCCGCCCTGCTCGGCGAAGGACAGCAGCGCGCGGCGGTGGAGATGCTGGGCTACCTGTTCTACGTGGGCGACCGCAATAAAACCGGCCTGGCCTACCGCGCCGAGCCCGATGCCGGCGACGCCTGGTTCCGGCTGCGCAACGAGGAAGCCCTCACGCCGGAAGCGGTGGTGCGCCTGGCCGAGGCGGCGCGCGAACGCTATGGCTTCAACGACTTCAAGCTCAAGGGCGGCGTGCTGGCCGGCGAAGCCGAGATGGAGGCGATCATCGCGCTGCACGAGCGCTTCCCGCAGGCCCGGGTCACGCTCGACCCGAACGGCGCCTGGTCGCTCGAGGAAGCGATCCGCCTGTGCCGCGACAAGCACGGGATCCTTGCCTATGCCGAAGACCCCTGCGGCGCCGAGAACGGTTTTTCGGGCCGCGAAGTGATGGCCGAGTTCCGCCGCGCCACCGGCCTGCCGACCGCGACCAACATGATCGCCACCGACTGGCGCCAGATGGCGCACTCGATCGCGCTGCAGTCGGTCGATATTCCGCTGGCCGACCCGCATTTCTGGACCATGAGCGGTTCGGTGCGCGTGGCGCAGTTGTGCCAGATGTTCGGCCTGACCTGGGGCTCGCATTCGAACAACCACTTCGACATCTCGCTGGCGATGTTCACCCACGTCGGCGCCGCCGCACCGGGCAAGGTGACGGCCATCGACACCCACTGGATCTGGCAGGACGGCCAGCGCCTGACGAAAGACCCGCTCAGGATCGAAGGCGGCATGATCCATGTGCCCGCGAAGCCGGGCCTGGGCATCGAGCTCGACGAGGATGAGCTGGAAAAAGCGCACCAGGCCTACCGCAACATGGGCCTCGGCGCGCGCGACGATGCGGTCGCGATGCAGTACCTCGTACCCGGCTGGACCTACGATAACAAGCGGCCCTGCCTGGTGCGCTGAAAGCCCTCGCCTTTGCAGCAGGACCCCGGGGTGTGCAGCTCCACCCGGGAGGCGGCGCAGCGCTCAGCCGACCGGCGTCGGCAGCGGCTCTCCCCTGAAATGCGCCGCCAGGTTGGCCACCGCGAGGGCGGCCATCGCCCGCCTCGACTCGACGGTATTGCTGCCGACGTGGGGCGTCAGCACGACCTTGTCGGACCCGAGCAAGGCCTGGGGCACCTTCGGTTCGTTCTCGAATACGTCGAGCGCGGCGGCGCCCAGCCGTCCGCTCTCGAGTGCCGCCACCAGGGCGGCTTCGTCCACCACCGAGCCGCGCGCGATGTTGACGAGCGTGCCTTCCGGGCCCAGTGCGTCGAGCACTTCGGCGTCGACCAGGCGGTGGGTCGACGCGCCCCCGGGCGTGCATACGATGAGCATGTCGCTTTCCCTTGCCAGCGCCAGCAGCGAGGCGCTGCGCCGTTCCGGCTGCGGACCCGGGCTGCGCTGGAAATAGCGGATCTGGAGCCCGAACGGCACGAGGCGTTCCGCCACCGCCTGGCCGATGCGCCCGAAGCCGACAATGCCCGCCACCTTTCCTTTCAGGCTGCGCGCATGCGCCAGCGGCAGCTTTGCCTCCCATTGCCCCGAACGCACGTAGCGGTCGAGCATCGGCAGCCGGCGCACGCATGCCAGCAACAGGCCGACCGCGAGGTCGGCCACGTCATCGGTCAACACGTCCGGGGTGTTCGTCAGCAGCACCCCGCGCGCGGCCAGGGCACCGCGCGGCACCGAATCGACCCCGACGCCGTGCACGGCGACGATTTCGAGTGCCGGCAGGGTCGCCAGCGTCGCGCAATCGAGGCCAATCACACCGGTCGTGAGCACGCCGCGTATTCCGGGACCGGCTGCCGCCAGCCAGGCCGCGCCTGCGCCCTCGGCGGCATCCGCCAGGAAGTGGCAGTGAAAGAGTTCGCCCAGCCGGGCGCGCGTGTCAGGCGTCCACAGGGTGCCGAGTACGAGGATTTCCGGTTTCATCGTTGGTCCAGACATTCAGTTTGATCGCGAGAGTATATTGGCTGGCCGCCGTTCCAGGGAACAGGTATGGGATAATCCCGTCCTGCCCCTTGCCCCCCAACACATGACCCTGAACATATCCCGGATCCTCCACGCCGGTTACGTCTTCGAGTGCGGCGATGCGCGCATCGCCTTCGATCCGATCTTCGAAAACCCGTTCAGCCGCAACTGCCACGCATTCCCGGACGTGCGGTTCGACCACGCGCAGATCCGGAAGCTGCAATTCGACGCCGTCTTCATTTCGCATTTCCACGACGACCATTGCTCGCTCGAGAGCCTCGACCTGCTGGACCGGCACACGCCGATCCACATCTACTGCCTGTTCGAGGAACTGTTCGCGATGGTGCGCGAACTGGGCTTCGTGCACGTCCATTCCCTGGCAATCGACCTGCCGGTGCACGTTGGAGCGTTCGTGGTCACGCCACGCGCGGCGCTCGATGCCGACGTCGACTCGATGTTCCAGGTGGCGGCGGCGGGCCTGAACGTCCTGAATGTCGTCGATTCATGGATCGACCCGGAAGGATTGCAGGCGCTGGCCCGGCATGCGCCCTGGGACATGGTGCTGTGGCCGTTCCAGACGATGCGCGAAATCGAGGTGCTGTCGCCCTCGCGCGCCACGCCCGCCCCAGGCGAACTGCCTGCCGACTGGATCGAACAGCTCGCGCTGCTGCAACCGCGCTACGTGGTGCCGAGCTCCTGCCAGTTCCTGCAGGAGCCGTGGTCGTGGTACAACCACGCCTTCTTCCCGGTCAGCTACCGGCAGTTCGGGCAGCAGGTCGAGGCGGCGCTGCCGGGGGTCGAGGTCGTGCGCCTGAATCCCGGGGTGTCGGTGGTGCTGGACCGCGATGGCCTGCGCCCCGCCGCGCCGCTGCCCTGGGTGCTGCCGGTCGGCGAGCAGGATGTCGACTACCGCTACGACCCGGATGCGGTGGCGCCCGCCAGCGCCGACATCGCGCGCCGTTTTCCCGCACTTGGCGAAGCGCAGGCGGCGCGGGTGCGGGACTATCTCGCGATCGGCCTGCTCGACAAATACCGCGACATGGAGCTGCCCGAGGACAGCTACTTCGAAAAGCCGCGTGCCTGGCAGTTGACCGTCTACGACCACACAGGCGCCGCCACGCAGCGCCGCTATCGGGTCGAGGGCGACTCGATCGCCGCGCTCCCGGCCGGCACCGGCCCCGTGTCCTGGACCACCGAGGTGTCGATCGCCAAACTGTACGCGGCGCTCGAACTGGGCGAATCGCTGACCTCGATGTACATGCGCATCAACGATGCGGTCTTCGACCCCGACACCGAACACGACCTGGAGTCCGCCGACCTGGTCGACGATCCCCTGATCCGCTGCCTCTTCAACGATGCTTTTGGCGCTTACCAGGCCGCGCAACTGCGCCGGCTGAAAGAACGAACATGACGACCACCGAACTCCCTTTCCGCGCCACCACCGAGCAAACCTGCGCCTGGCTGGCTGCGCACACTGGCCTGCCCTGGACCCTGGCGCGCCTGCTCGAGGCAGGCCTGACCCCGTATGTCTGGCTTGACTACGATGCGGCGCACGCGGACCTGTTCGGCGACGCCAACGGCGGCTATGCGGCGCCGATTTTCTTCGAGGGCGACATCGCCCGGCTCGCCGCCGGCAGCGAGGACGTCCTCATCACGATAACGAAGGACGTGTACCGGCTCCCGGCGACGCTGCCGGCGCCGGGATTCCGGCGCGCGCTGCACGAATTGCGCTTCCTGAAGAAAGAAGTCGAGCGCCTGCCGGCAAAGCTGGCGCGCGAGGCCGAGCCCCCACCCGCATCTGCTCCCACCCCGGCGCACGCCACCGAATCGAAGCTCGGGATCGACCGGCAACAGGTGCTGGCCGCCTTTGCTGCCATGGTGAAAATCGACCTGGAAGCGGCCCTGGCGGGCGGTGGCGGCATATTCGGCGACGACGGCGCACGGGTCAAGGGAAGCGCCAGGAAGTCGAAGAACAAGGCCCTGTGGAACCCGGTGACGCTGGCCCTGGGCCTGAACGAGGTCTACCGGGTGCCGATCCCGCGCCTGAAAAAGGCGTTTGTCTCCCACGACTTCCTGTTTCCGTGGCTGGAGAAGTGGGAGCAGAGCCTGCAGTTGTTAGGCAAATAAGGCGCAGGCGTTTTACGCTGCCGCGCCGGCGAATTCGGCTTTCGCCGCCAGCACGCGGCGCAGCGCGTTTTCCGGGTCGAGGCCCGACATCAGGAGGTTGATGATCTCTTTCTTGTCGTCGCCCGTGACCTCCTTGCAGGCTTCGCGGTGCCCGCTGAACCAGGCATACCAGGTCACGTCGGCCGGCCGCTCCTTGCGCGGCTTGAAGCGTTTCGGCACCGCCGCGCGCGCTTCCAGCGCACATGCCGCCAGGCGTTCCTGGACATTGGCGCCCGGCCAGTCGAAACCGGCGACGGCGCGCAAGTCCGCCTCCCAGTCCCCCTCGTAGTCCTTGCCCGGACGCATGCTCACCGGATTCACCGCCAGGCAGGCCAGGTTGGGAAAGCCGTTGGCCCGGCAGAAATCCTGCACGAAGCGCAGCTTCATGCCGAGCCCCACCGGCACCGCGCGGTCGACCGCCGCGTCTTTCGGATGCAGCAGGCGCGTCAGCGTGAGCAGGTCGGCATAGGCGATCGGCGCACCCTGGCGTGCACCGGCGTGCCGCACCAGCGCGTCCGCCAGTTTGAGGCCGACGTCGATGTCGCCGTGTGTGAGCTGGTTGCTGGTGTCGATGCTGTCCTCCATCCTGTTTGATTGAATGCCGCCTCCGAAACGAACTTCGCAGCCCCCAAGGCAGTCCGAAGTATTGGAACAGCGCGGGAACGACGTGCCGACAATCGTGGTTTTCCCTTAGTTGCAAATCATACCATTTACTGGTACAACCCAACTTGGGTACATTTCGGATTGCCCCCCCGAGCAGCCCGGTTGCGAGCACCCGGGCGGGCCGATCCGGTAGCACGACCCGCGAATACTTAAAACCAGCAGTTACAGGAGACATCGATGAAATTCACCCTCACGTGCGCGGCCGCGTGCCTTGCCTTGTCCGGCAGCGCAACGGCCCTCGCCCAGTCCTATCCAACCAAGACGATCACCATGATCGTTCCGTTCGCCGCCGGCGGTCCGACCGATACCGTCGCCCGGCTGGTGGCGCAATCGATGGGCACCAAACTCAAGCAGCAGATCATCATCGAGAACGTCGGCGGCGCCGGCGGCACCATCGGCGCCGCACGCGTCGCCAAGGCGGCGCCGGACGGCTATACGCTGTTCCTGCACCACATCGGCCACGCCACGGCGCCGTCGCTGTACCGCAAGCTCACCTACAACGCGAAGGACGGCTTCGAGCCGATCGGCCTGGTCACCGACGTGCCGATGACGATCGTCGCGCGCGGCAATTTCCCGGCCAAGGACATCAAGGAGCTCCTGGCCTATGTGAAAGCCAACAAGGACAAGGTCACCTACGCCAATGCCGGGGTCGGTTCGGCTTCCCACCTGTGCGGCATGCTGTTCATGACCGCCATCGGCACCGACCTGACCACCGTCCCGTACAAGGGCACCGGCCCGGCCATGAACGATTTGCTCGGCGGCCAGGTGGACTTCATGTGCGACCAGACCACCAACACCACCAGCCAGATCAGGAGCGGCAAGATCAAGGCCTATGCCGTGACCACGAAGAAGCGCATAGCGTCGATGCCGAACCTGCCGACCCTGGCCGAATCGGGCCTGCCGGGCTTCGAAGTGGCGGTCTGGCACGGCATGTACGCACCGAAAGGCACGCCGAAGGCCGTGGTCGACACGCTCGCCAGCGCCCTGCAGGCGGCACTGAAAGATCCGACCGTGAAGAAACGCTTCGCCGACCTCGGCACCGAACCGGTCGCGGAAAACCGCGCCACGCCGGCTGCGCTGAAGGCGCACGTCGACGCGGAAATCGCACGTTGGGCGCCGATCATCCAGAAAGCCGGCGTCTACGCCGACTGATCGGCGGCCATTCCGGTAGCGGGCGAACGGCAGGGCCGAACGGCAGAGCAACGACGCGCGGCCTTGTCCCATTCTTCTGCTACTCTCGCGCTACAGGTTCCGCTGCCCGCTTCGCTTGCGGGCGCGCGGGATGAACAAGAACATCCGCAACAAAGGGGACAGCTTTGCCATCATTTATCCGCCATCCGAAAGACTTTTGGATAGGCATCATCTTTCTGTTTTTCGGACTCGCCGCCGTCCTTGTCGGCCGCGACTACTCAATGGGCACGGCCGGCCGCATGGGGCCGGCTTACTTCCCGACCGTTCTCGGCGCCCTGCTCTCAATCGTCGGGCTGATCGGCGTGGTGCGCTCCTTCCTGCGCCCCGGCGAGGCAATCGGCAAGTTCCATATCAAGAACCTCGCCCTGATCCTGGTCGCCGTCCTGCTGTTCGGCTTCCTGATGCGCGGCGCCGGCCTGGTACCCGCCGCCATCGTCCTGATCGTCATGAGCGCCTACGCGAGCCCCAAGTTCACCTGGGGTGCGACCTTGCTGCTGGCAATCGGATTGACGATCTTCGCCGTCGTCCTGTTCGTCAAGCTGCTGGGCTTGCCGATCGCAATCTTCGGTCCCTGGTTTGGAGTCGAGTAAAAAAACATGGAAATCTTCGCTAATCTCGGACTCGGCCTCGAAACGGCCTTCACGCTCACCAACCTGATGTATTGCCTGATCGGCGTGTTCGTCGGCACCGCCGTCGGCGTGCTGCCTGGCCTCGGACCGATCGCCACCATCGCGATGCTGCTGCCGGCCACATTCGGCCTGCCGCCGGTCGCTTCGCTCATCATGCTGTCGGGTATTTATTACGGCGCCCAGTATGGCGGCTCGACCACGGCCATCCTGGTCAACCTGCCGGGCGAGTCGTCTTCGGTCGTCACCGCCATCGACGGCCACGTCATGGCACGCAACGGCGAGGCCGGCAAGGCGCTCGCCACGGCCGCGCTCGCTTCGTTCTTCGCCGGCACCGTCGCCACCGTCCTGCTGGCCCTGTTCGCCCCGCCGCTGGCGGAAATGGCGCTCGAGTTCGGTCCGGCCGAGTACTTCTCGCTGATGGTGCTGGGCCTGGTGGCCTCGGTGGTGCTGGCCAGCGGCTCGCTGCTCAACGCGATCGGCATGGTGATCCTTGGCCTGCTGCTCGGCCTGATCGGCACCGACGTCAACTCCGGCCAGGCGCGCTACACCTTCGACTTCCCGCAGGTGGCCGACGGCATCAACTTCGTCATCGTCGCCATGGGCATGTTCGGCATCGGCGAAATCATCCGCAACCTCGAGCATGACGACTCGCGCCAGCTGATGATGAAGAAAGTGTCCGGGCTGATGCTCAGCAAGGACGACTTCAAGCGCATCATCGCACCGGTCTTCCGCGGCACCGCCCTGGGTTCCGCCCTCGGCATCCTGCCGGGCGGCGGCGCCATGCTGGCCTCGTTCGCCTCGTATTCGCTCGAGAAGAAGATATCGAAGAACTCGGCCAATTTCGGCAAGGGCGCCATCGAAGGCGTGGCCGCTCCCGAGGCGGCCAACAACGCCGGCGCCCAGACCTCGTTCATCCCGATGCTCACGCTCGGCATCCCGTCGAATCCCGTGATGGCGCTGATGATCGGTGCGATGATCATCCAGGGCATCCAGCCGGGTCCGGCGGTAATGACCGAACAGCCGGCGCTGTTCTGGGGCTTGATCGTGTCGATGTGGTTCGGTAACTTCTTCCTGGTGCTGCTGAACCTGCCGATGATCGGCCTGTGGGTCAAGATGATTTCGGTTCCCTACCACCGCCTGTATCCGGCGATCCTGATGTTCTGCTCGATCGGCGTCTTTAGCCTGAACAACGCCGAATTCGATGTCTGGATGATGGCCCTGTTCGGCCTGTTCGGCTACATCTGCGCAAAATTAGGCGCGGAACCGGCGCCGATGCTGCTGGGCTTCATCATCGGCCCGATGATGGAAGAATACCTGCGCCGCGCGCTGCTGCTCTCGCGCAGCGACCCGATGGTGTTCCTCGAGCGTCCGATCAGCGCCACGATGCTGGGCATGACGGTTGCCGCCATGGTGGTGGTGTTGCTGCCGGCGCTGAGGAAGAAGCGCGAAGAGGCGTTCCACGAGGAAGAGTAAACAAGTCGCAAGGGTTCCAGGAAAAGCAGGCCGCCGGCCTGCTTTTTTATTGCGCCTGTCCCGTCCGGCCCGGGAACTCGAGCGCGGCGCAAGAACATTTCAGCAACCGGAAGTTTCTGTGTGATAATTTGTTTTGCATCATGGACAGCCGATGGCGCAATGCCTGGCGCAGCCGCCGCCGGGGGCCGCGTTGCGGCTCGGATAGGTAGGAACAAGCGAAAAACTCGCTCAAGGAAACCGTCGCGTGAATGAACTGAAGACGTTTATGCTGATGCTTGCCGTTGGCAACATCATCTACGCAATCCTGCTGGCCGGTTACCTGCGAACCGGTAAGACCGCCGCGTCGATGCGTGTCTGGACCTGGGCCAAAGCGGTCGAGGGCTGCGCCTATGGCGCTTTCTGGCTGCGTCCGGACCTGTCCCCCAGCGTCGGCCTGCTGCTCGCGAACGGGCTCCTGATCGCCGCGGCCGCCGGGCAAATGATCGCCTACTGCATGTTCCTGGGATACCGTTGGCAGCGCTGGCTGCTGTGCCTGGGGGTGACGGCCGAACTGGTGTTCGCCGGCGGCGTGATGCTGGATACCTCACTGCCCCGGTTGACGGTATTGATGTCGCTGATCATCGCGCTGCTTTGCGGCCTGGCCGGCTTCATGCTGATCGGGGACAGGCGCAATTTCTCGGTCCTGCGCTGCGTCATCGGCATCCCGAACCTGCTCATCTCACTGGCTTTCCTGGCGCGCGCCTGGATCGGCGCAAGCAGTGGCACGCTGACCGTGTTCTCGCCGGGCCCGACGCAGACGATGATCTGCCTCGGGGCCTATTTCCTGCTCATCGCGAACGGCCTCGGCTTCCTGTTGCTGTCCAAGCAGAAGGACGAACGGCAACTGCGGGCACTGGCAACGACCGACAGCCTGACGGGCCTCATCAACCGGTACGGGTTCATGCACGAGGCCGAGCGGGCCCGGTCCCTGGCGACCCGGTCGCGCAAGCCCCTGACGCTGATGATGATCGATATCGATCATTTCAAGGCGCTGAACGACCGTCATGGACACGCCTCGGGTGACCAGGCGCTGCGCGTATTCGCCCAGGCCGCCGAGCACACGCTGCGCAAACACGACCTGATGGGACGCCTCGGCGGCGAGGAATTCGCGGTGCTCCTGCCTGGCACTGCCATTCTCGAGGCCATGGAGGCGGCCGAACTCCTGCGCCTTGCCGTCGCCACGGCGAGTGTCGGTGTCGCTGATGGAAGCCACGCCATGACCGTGAGCATCGGGGTGGCGCAACTGCTTGACGCCGAGACCGTGGGCGAAGCACTGGTGCGCGCCGATCGGGCCTTGTACCGGGCCAAGCGCAACGGCCGCAACCGGGTGGAAGTGCACGCCTGGCATCTCGCGCCCTTCACGCCCGACGGACTGGAAGCCCGGCCAGGCGCGCCCTGGGCGGCTTGAAGCGACTGGGGCAGCTTCCGGACCGGCCGGCACACCTGGCCGCTCCAAATGCGCTACCATTTCGACCCGATCCATTGTAAGGACTTCAGCCGTGCCTCCGGCACCCGTGCGGCCGGTCGATTCCAGGAAGTGTTCACGTGTTCGCCGTTCTCTCCCTCGACATGGGGGCCGCCATGAAGACCCTCGTGCTCACGCTCGACCTGGTCGGCACCTTCGTTTTCGCCCTCAGCGGCGCCACCGCCGGCGCGCGCCGCCGCCTCGACATCTTCGGGGTGCTGGTGCTTTCCTTCGTGGCGGCCAATTCCGGGGGCATCGTGCGCGACCTCCTGATCGGCGCCACCCCGCCCGCCGCGATCAGCGACTGGCGCTACCTCGCCGTGTCGCTGCTGGCCGGCGTCGTCATCTTTTTCTGGTATCCCGCCATCAACCGGCTGAAGAGTCCGGTACTGTTTTTCGACAGCGTGGGGCTGGCGCTGTTCTGCGTCGCGGGCGCGCAGAAGGCGCTGGTGTTCGGACTGGAGCCGGTGATGGCGGCATTACTGGGCATGCTGACCGGGATCGGCGGCGGCATCGCGCGCGACGTGCTGCTCTCGAACGTGCCGGCCGTGTTCCGCTCCGACATCTATGCCGTCGCCGCCCTTTCGGGTGCCGCGGTGGTGGTGATGGGCGACGCGCTGCAGTTGCCCACGACCGCCACGGCCGTTGCCGGCGCGGCGCTGTGCTTCGGCCTGCGCATGGCGGCCGTGCGCTACGACTGGCATTTGCCGCGGGCGCGCACGCCGGAGCATGCGGACGGGCAGCGCGAGGCGGATGAGCGGGACGACAACCGCTGATGCTTGGCCCGCGAGCCGGGCAGCGGGTGATCTACGCAGGTGAGCTACCTGGATGCCCCGGCGTCGCCGAGCGACAGGATGGCCCCATGCTGGATATCGTCAAGGAAGTCGAGCGCTTGCCCGCCGTATATCGCGGTGGGAACGGCAAGTTCGATCACGCAGGCAAGCATCTGCCCGAACCACGCCGGGTCGGTACCGCGCTGCTGGAGGCCATGCGCCTCGGCGAGATAGTGCACGGCCCGGGTGACGAGCTTCGGGTCGCGCCCTTGCCCCTCCACGAAATCGACCTGGCGCAGGGCAATTCTCTCGAATTGATGGGCGAGCGTTTCCCCAATGTCGGGCGACACCTGCATCGAGCCCGGATAGACGCAGCTTGCCAGCGCATGGCAGGCGGCGCCCAGGGCATCCTGGCGAAACTGGTTCACTGCACCCTCCCGAGACGAAACCGGCCTCCACGAATCCAGCCCCATTATCGCACGCGCCTGAAGGGGCCTGGCGTCAGGCGGCCACTCACCTGGCCAGCAAATGCGGCCCGATCTCGCGCACCGACTTCACACCCGTGAGCACCATGTTGGTCCGGAGGTCCTTCTCCATGATCGCCAGCAGGCGCTCGACGCCGGCCTGCCCCGCCGTCGCCAGCGCATACACAAAGGCGCGGCCGATCAGCACCCCGTCCGCGCCAAGCGCGAGCATGCGGAACACGTCGGTCCCGGTGCGCACGCCTCCGTCGGCGAAGATCGTCATCTTCCCTTTCACGGCCTCGGCAATGATCGGCAGCGCCTGCGCCGTCGACAAGGCGCCGTCCAGCTGGCGGCCGCCATGGTTGGAGACCACGATGCCGTCGGCGCCAAAGGCGAGCGCATCGCGCGCATCGTCCGGATCGAGGATGCCCTTGATGACCAGTTTCCCCTTCCACTCGTCGCGGATCCATTCCAGGTCTTGCCAGGCGATGCCGGGATCGAAGTTCTCGCCCAGCCAGCCGATGTAATCGGCCAGCCCGGTGGCGCTGCCGCGATACGCCGAAATGTTGCCGAGGTCGTGAGGCCGCCCGAACACCCCGACATCCCAGGCCCAGCGCGGATGCAGCATGGCCTGGACCATTCGCCGCAGGGGCGCGTTCGGGCCGCTCATGCCCGCGTGCGCGTCGCGGTAGCGGGCGCCCGGCACCGGCATGTCGACCGTGAACACCAGGGTTGTCGAGCCCAGTTCCCAGGCGCGCCGCATCACGTCGCGCATGAAGGCGCGGTCCTTCAGCACATACAGCTGGAACCAGATCGGATGCGATGCCTGCGCCGCCACTTCCGACAACGGACACACCGAGACGGTCGACTGGATGAACGGGATGTTGCGGTGGCAGGCGGCGCGCACCGCCTGCACCTCGCCGCGCCGTGCGTACATGCCGGCCAGCCCGATCGGCGCGAGTGCGATCGGCATCGCGTAGCGTTCCCCGAACAGCTCGACGCCCAGGTCGAGCTGCTCGGCGCCGCGCAGTACGCGCTGGCGCAGCTTGATGGACTGCAGGTCGTCGACATTGCTGCGCAGCGTCTGCTCGGCGCCGGCGCCGCCATCGAGATAATGGAACAGGAATGGCGGCAGCTTGCGCCTGGCGGCTTCGCGGAAGTCTGTGGCGGACGAAATGATCATGGAATGGCGGCCGTTTATATGGATCAGAAAACAAGGCCCATGTTGACACTATCGCGCCGGAAAATGAATAGTCCGCAAGGAAAATCTTCCCTGAGCACTCCGCCCCAGGCAGCTCGCCCCTGATCTCCGCCTCCACAGTTTCGCCAGCAGTTCGAGCGACTCCTGCCAGCCGAGATAGCAGGCCTCGGCCGGGATCAGCGCAGGCATGCCTTCCTGCCTGATGTTCAGTCCTGCGACGAACGGGACGCCGGAAATTCGACATCGCGGCGGGCTGGGGCGCAAGTATCGCATTGCGCTACCGTAGTGCTTCTTTTTCGCGACTTCGCCGGCAAGCCGGCGAAGTCGCGCAATCGGAAACATAATAACCAGTAATCACATGGCGATTGATAAGTACAAGTCGATGAATCGCCGCGGGCAGCGTACTGCGGCATACGGCGCTTCCATACACCGCATTACCTGAAGGATTTCACCGCATGGGCCCCCTCACCTATTCCCTTTGCCACAAGCCTGTCCTTGGGCTCGCGATGTTCGTCGCGGGCGCATGCGGCTTTCCACCCTTGTTCCACGAAGAGCCCTTCCCACTGCAACAGGCCAGTGCAGGCTTTGTCAAGGAATTCGAAGCACCGGTCAGCAAGCCATACTCTCTCCTGCTCGTTTTTGGCTTTCCGTCAGCAAACTCCATTCGCAGCGACGAAGTTGCGGGAACGGGCGATAACAGCAATTGCGAGCGCGACTACGAGGACATTCCCGAGCCACAAAGGGCAGCGGTGGGACGTCCGATTCCGGTTCGCGTGTCGATCCGGGAAAAACGGACTGGTGCAGTCGAGTTCGACAGTGTGTTCAACTCACTCTGCACGACGAGTACGGCGGCGACCGGCAATGAAAGAACGAGAACCGTCGCGCGATTCCCCCTCACGGCAGGAAAGTACATCATCGAAATACGTAATATGGCAAGCCAGGCAGGGCTGGATGACGTGAAGACGACGGTGTCGCTTGTTTCCGCGGGGCGAAATGATTGGCGCCAGCGAGCCGCCCGGAGACAAACCACCAGACGAAAAAAAACCCGCCGAGCATCTGCTCAACGGGTTTTTTCTTTATAACTAGCCTGACGATAACCTACTTTCACACTGGTTGCAGCACTATCATCGGCGCAAAGTCGTTTCACGGTCCAGATCGGAAGAGCG
>JAQGLR010000437.1 GCA_028292765.1 Massilia sp.
GCCTACCGGGTCCACAATCACGTCTCCAAGAAGCAGGCCAAGGAGCGCACGCTCGAGATGCTGGGCCGGGTCGGTATCCCGAACCCGAGGAGCCGCTACGACGCGTATCCCCACCAGTTCTCGGGCGGGATGCGGCAGCGCGCCATGATTGCTATGGCTCTCGTGTGTGACCCAAAGCTGCTCATTGCCGACGAGCCGACCACGGCGCTCGACGTGACGATCCAGAAACAGATCATGGAGCTGATCGCGTCCCTGCAAAAGAAGCACCGCATGTCGGTGCTGTTCATTACCCACGACCTGGGGCTGGTCGCGGAAATCGCCGACCGCGTGATCGTCATGCGCCATGGCGAGGTGCGCGAGGAGGGCAGCGCGGCCCAGGTGTTCGGCGCCCCGCGCGACCGTTATACCCAGGCATTGCTGCACTGCCGGCCGAAGCTGGATCAACGTCCGCTGCGGCTGCCGACCATCGACGATTTCCTCGATCCGGGCAGCGAACCGCGCATTGTGCTGCCTGTCCTGCCCCAGCGCACGCGCGGATATGCGCCCGACGATGAAAACGTGCTGGTCGTGAACAAGCTGCGGAAAAGCTTCTGGCTGCGCGAGGGGCTGTTCGGCAAGCGCGAGTTTCGCGCCGTGAAGGATGTGTCGTTTACGCTCCCGCGCGGCAAGACGCTGGGCGTGGTGGGGGAGTCGGGCTCGGGCAAGACCACGGTCGGCCTGACCCTGCTGCGGCTGCACCGCGCGACCGGCGGCAGCGTGCTGTTCGAGGGGCGCGACCTGCTGGCCATGCCGGACCGCGAATATGCGGCCTACAAGCGGCGCATCCAGATCATCTTCCAGAACCCCTACGCATCGCTCAATCCCCGATTTACCGTCGGCCAGATTTTGCTGGAACCGATGCGCATCCACCGGATCGGCCTGGATGACAAGGAACGCACCAGGATGGTGTACGCCTTGCTCGAGCGGGTCGGGCTGCCGGCGGCGGCGTTCGGCCGCTATCCGCACGAGTTTTCCGGCGGCCAGCGCCAGCGCATTGCCATCGCCCGCTGCCTGACGATGAAGCCGGACATCCTCGTCTGCGACGAATCGGTCTCGGCACTCGACGTATCGGTGCAGGCCCAGGTGCTGAATTTGCTGCAAGACCTGCAGGACGAATACAAGATGAGCTATATCTTCATTTCCCACGACCTGTCGGTGGTGCGCTACATCGCCGACCGGGTCATGGTGATGCACCACGGCAGCGTGGTCGAAATGGCGGATTCCGACGAGCTGTACCGCAATCCGCGGCACCCGTACACGCAGAGCCTGCTGGCGGCGATCCCGCGGGGGGCGTAGGCGAGTAGCCGTAGTCGTACTACTCGATTCGGCTCCAGCAACGTGGTATTTACTCTCGCACCGTGTACCTAAACTACAAAATCCACTTGTAAGTCCGTAAAGAAATCCAGTAAGCTTGGACATCCCCAGCCACGTGTCCCGCAATGACTGCTTCTTTGCCTGTAACCATCGCTTCCTCCGACCACCAATACGACGCCCCCCGCCTGCTTGCCGACATCGGCGGCACGAATGCGCGTTTTGCGCTGGAGCTGGCGCCGGGACGTGTCGAGCACGTACAGGTGCTGGGCTGTGGCGACCATGCGGCGCTGGCCGAGGCGATCCGCGCCTACTTGGCAATGCCGGACGTTGCCGCCGCAGGGCAGGTGAGGCACGCGGCCGTGGCGATCGCCAATCCGGTCGATGGCGACCAGGTCCGCATGACCAACCACCACTGGCAGTTTTCGATCGAGGCGCTGCGCCGGGAAGTCGGCTTCGAGACGCTGTTGGTGGTCAACGATTTCTACGCGCTGGCGCGTTCGCTGCCGCATTTGCTTGACGCCGACAAGGTCCAGGTCGGCGGCGGCGCCCCGCGCGCGGCCAGCCCACTCGGCCTGCTCGGCGCCGGCACCGGTCTCGGCGTGTCGGGCCTGATTCCGGCGGGGACGGGCTGGACCGCGCTGTCCAGCGAAGGCGGCCATGTGACGTTCTCCCCGGCCAACGAGCTCGAGGTCGCCATCCTGCAATACGCCTGGCGCGAATTCGAGCATGTGTCGGCCGAGCGCTTCCTGTCCGGCGCCGGCGTCGAACTGATCCACCGCGCACTGTCCCACGTGCAGGGGCTGGCGCCGATCACCTTGTCCGCACCGGAGATTTCGCGGCGCGCGCTCGCCGGCGAATGCGCGTTGTCAAGCCAGGTGCTCGACGTCTTTTGCGGCATGCTCGGCACCGTCGCCGGCAACCTGGCCGTGACGCTCGGCGCCCAGGGCGGGGTGTACATCGGCGGCGGCATCGTCCCGCGCCTGGGCGAACACTTTGCCGGCTCGTCGTTCCGGCGCCGCTTCGAACAGAAGGGCCGCTTCGAATCCTGGCTGGCCGCGGTGCCGACCTATGTGATCACGGCAGAGTATCCTGCTTTCCTCGGCGTGTCGGCCATTTTGTCGGGCAAACTCTCGTCTTGAGCCCACGCGACCGCGTGCCCCTTGCGCAAATGGCCGTTCCTGTGTTTTATCGGGTACAATGACTCGCAGTTGGAAGAAACGATGTCGATTGCCGTCATGGTGCGCCCACGAGCCACGCCTCGAAGCCGCATGCCGAGCCCCGCGTTTCGCTTGAAAACCACCAACCGGCAGCCCGCCTGATACGCAGGCAGCCCTGTGGCCGGGTCCTGTCCCGCCATCGTATTCCGCCCGTCGCGTCCAAGCGCGGGCCACTGATTCCTGTTTCAACGAGCAGCACCGCGCTTCAAGAGGGAAAGCCGCAAGGGAAGCCGTCTTCGTCCGCGACGGCCGCCGGTATCCTCGAACCGAACCGTCGGGCGTTTTGCGTGCGGATCGTTGAACAATTTTTGTTTGATATTTTCTTGCCACGAGCCTGACGACATCGAGAATGAAGACTGATGAGGCCAAGCGAGTCCTCGAGACCGCCTTGCTGTGCGCGCGCGAACCGATGTCCTTGCACGGCATGAAAAAGCTGTTCGCCGATGTCGACGGCGGCGGGCGCCAGGCCGGACCCGGGGTCGGCGCCGACACCATCAAGCTGCTGCTTGAAGAATTGCGCCACGACTGGAAAGACCGCGGCATCGAAATCGTCAGCCTGGCGTCGGGCTGGCGCTTCCAGAGCCGGCCCGAGATGAAGCCCTACCTCGACCGCATCACGCCCGAAAAGCCGCCGAAGTATTCGCGCGCCACGCTCGAGACCCTGGCGATCATTGCTTACCGCCAGCCGGTGACGCGTGGCGATATCGAGGAGATCCGCGGCGTCGCGGTGAACTCGCAGACGATCAAGATGCTGGAGGACCGCGGCTGGATCGATGTCGTCGGGCACCGCGAAGTGGTCGGCCGGCCCGCCTTGCTCGGCACGACGAAGGCCTTCCTCGACGACCTGGGCCTGGCCGCCCTCAGCCAGCTGCCGCCGCTGGATAGTATTGCCGACGCCCATGACGGGCGCAGCCTCGAAGCGCTGGAAGCAGCGCTGCAACAGAATTTTGACAAGGCGGATGCAGTCGCGCCTGCCGACGACGAACAAATTACTTCACCCGTTGAAGTACCGATTCATGACCCGCAACCGGCCTTTGGCTCGGTACCCGGTCAGCACAACAACGAAACGAATGATGAATCCAACTGACACCACCGAGACCACTCCCGCCGAGCCGGGCAAGGACGACGCGGCCAAGCCGAAGCGCCGCAGCAAGGCCGCCGTTGCCGCCGATACCGCCGCCGATACCGCCGGCGACACCGCGGCGCAAGCCAAGCCGAAGCGCCGCACCAGGGCGGCCGCAGCAG
>JAQGLR010000492.1 GCA_028292765.1 Massilia sp.
CCAGGTGCTTGCTCGGGAAGCCGCACTCGGGCTGGTTCGGGTTGACGATCACGCGTGCCGGCGGCAATGCATCCCCCGGCAGGTGGTGGTCGGTGACGACGACTTCGATGCCGCGCCGGTTGGCCTCCAGCACGCCCTCGATGCTGGCGATGCCGTTGTCGACGGTGATGATGACGTCCGGCGATTTTTCGCGCGCCGTCAGTTCGACGATCTCGGGCGTGAGGCCATAGCCATATTCAAAACGGTTCGGCACGATGTAGTCGACCCTGGCGCCCATCGCACGCAGGCCGCGCAGCGCGACCGCGCAGGCAGTGGCGCCGTCACAATCGTAATCGGCGACGATGGTCATCTTCTTGCCCGCGCCAATCGAATCGGCCAGGAACACGGCTGCCGCGTCGATGTGGCGCAAGCCGCCCGGCGGTACCAGCGCGGACAGTTCGCTGGCGAGCTCGCGCGCGTCGACCAGGCCGCGCGAGGCATAGATGCGGGCCAGGACGGGGTGCACGCCGCCCTGGCGCAGCATTTCGGACTGGCGGAACGGGCAGGGGCGGGTGGAAATACGGGTAATCAAAGCAGTCGGTCCAGGGTAGGGCGGCGCCAGAACTTGCGTTGCGCCAGGGCGTTGGTGGTGCAGGCGGCGTGCGCGTCGCGGTGGCTCAGCACCAGGCTGACAGTGCGCACGCGGCCTTGGGTCAAGGCTTCCAGGATGGGGGCGAACAGCGCGGCTTCAAGCTGTCCCATCTGCGCAATCCAGCCGCCCCAGTCGGCGCCGATCGCGGGCGCGGCGGCACTGCCGCAGACCAGGATGGTGTCCTTGTCCAGCCCGTTTTTGCCCAGCCCGTCGACGAATGCCGGCAGGTCGCTTGCCTGCGTGTCGGCCAGTGCGTCGACCCAGGGGGCGGCGTCGAAGGCGGCTAGCAGTGGTCCCGGCGCACGCGTGCGGGCCGCGCCGGCCGCCCCCCACAGCCAGAAGGCATTCACGGGCGGCAGGCGGCGCGCCTCGCGCCCGGCGTTCACCGGATGCGAGTGCCACAGGATCTGCACTTCGTTCTGCAGGCGCCGGAAGGCGGCCGCGTGGGCGCCGAGCGGCATCCAGTCGGTCAGGTCCATGCCGACGGCGGCGTCCGGCGTGGCCGTATCCAGGCCGGCCCAGTCGTCGGCGCGCATGAACCAGGTCTGGGCGTCGCCATAGGCCAGGTCGTGGCCGGCTTCCTCGAAAAAGGGCCGCGCCGACTCGAACAGTGCGCGGCTGTCGGGTTCGCCCAGGCGAAGCGTGCGCAGGTCGGCCATCAGCAGGTGGGTGCGGGCAATCTCGATATGCGCCGGGTTGACGATGAACCAGGTGCCGCCGCCAGGCTCGATGCCGCGCCCGCGCATGGCGGCCGCCGCCAGTGCCGGGCGCCGGTTGTCCGCCAGGCCGAGGGCCCTGGCCAGCCATTGCTCGTGCGGCAGCGCGCGCACGCTGTCATCGGCGGCCACCCGCGCGTAGCTGTTTGTCCGCGACAGCAGTGCGCCCAGTGCCGGCGCGTCGAGGGCACGCACGAGGTCGGGGGCAAATTCGGGAATCGGGAGGGCGAAGGGCAGGACGAGCGTGATGTGGGCCATACCGTGATTGTAGGGCATCCGGGCGGTGGATGAGGGATGGAAGCCCGATGCCGCATGTGGAACTGCCGCACGAGTACCGCTCGCGCCACACCGCACCGGGCAGTCCTTACTGCCGGGTTGGCGTCGCATTCGGCCGGGTGCGTGGCCGAGGTGTTAGAATTTTGGAAATCCGCATCGTGGCAGTCGCTGGACTGATCACGGCTTCACCGTTTGCAACCGGAGCTTCATGAGTATTGTCCATACCTTGCCGTTCGAATGGCTGGTCGGCCTGCGCTATACGCGCGCCGGCAAGCGCAGCGGACGCAACCGCTTCATCTCCTTCATTTCGCTCATCTCCGTGGCCGGCATCGCGCTCGGCGTGGCGGCGCTGATCGTCGTCCTGTCGGTGATGAACGGCTTCCAGAAAGAAGTCACCGACCGCATGCTGTCGGTGCTGGCGCACGTCGAGATCTTCGACGTGCGCGGCAGCATGCCCGACTGGCGCGCGGTCGAGCGTGACGCTGCCCGCAACCCGGAGGTGGTCGCCGCCGCGCCCTTCGTCGAAGCGCAGGGCATGCTGCTGCGCGATGGCGTGATGAAACCGGTGCTGATGCGCGGCGTGCTGCCCGCGCTTGAGGCGAAAGTGTCGGACGTGGCGCACCAGATGAAACAGGGCAGCCTCGACTCCCTCACGCCCGGATCGATGAACGTCGTGCTGGGGAGCGCCCTGGCCGCCGCGCTCGACGTCAAGGTGGGCGACCGCCTGGCCATGCTGATGGCGGGCGGCGACCCCGGCGCGGGTTTGTCGAACCCCGGCGGCGCCTCGGCCACCTCGATGCCGCGCACCCAGTCCTTCGTCGTGTCGGGCATCTTCGAGGCCGGCCACTACGAGTTCGATTCCGCGCTCGTGTTCGCGCACATGGACGATGCGGCCCGGGCTGCCCAGGTCGGCGGCCCCCTGGGCGTGCGCCTGCGCCTGCGCGACCTGCACCAGGCGCCGCGCGTGGCCTCCGAACTGCGGCGCGACATGGTGGGAGGCACGGCGGGCGAACTCGTGATGCGCGACTGGTCGCAGGTGAACACCATCTGGTTCGCCGCGGTGCAGTCGCAAAAGCGCATGATGTTCATCATCCTGACCCTGATCATCGCGGTGGCCGCATTCAATCTCGTCTCGACCCTGGTGATGACGGTGAAGGACAAGCAGGCCGACATCGCGATCCTGCGCACGCTCGGCGCCTCGCCGCGCTCGATCATGAAGATCTTCATGGTGCAGGGCACGCTGGTCGGGGTGCTGGGGGCCGCGCTGGGCGTGGCGCTGGGGGTGATGGTGGCGCTCAACGTCGACGTGATCGTGCCGGCCATCGAGCGCCTGTCCGGGGTCCAGTTCCTCTCCAAGGAAATCTACCTGATCAGCGAGATTCCGTCCGACCTGCGCTGGCGCGACGTGGCGACCATCGGCGCTGTAGCGGTGCTGCTGGCCTTTTTCTCGACCCTCTACCCGAGCTGGGCGGCCGCGCGCGTGAAGCCGGCCGAAGCCCTGCGCTATGAATAATTACGAATGACCGCACCATGAGCATCATCCACAAACTGCCGTTCGAATGGCTGGTCGGCCTGCGCTACACGCGCGCCGGCAAGGGTACCGGCCGTAGCGGCTTCATTTCCTTCATTTCGCTCATTTCGGTGGCCGGGATCGGCCTCGGCGTCGCGGCCCTGATCATCGTGCTGTCCGTGATGAACGGCTTCCAGAAGCAGGTCACCGACCGCATGCTGTCGGTGCTGGCCCATATCGAGGTGTTCGACGCGCGCGGCGACATGCCGCAATGGCGCGCAGCCGAAAAGGAGGCCTTGCGCAATCCGGCGGTGCTCGGCGTCGCGCCGTTTGTCGAGTCGCAGGGTCTGCTGCAAAAGAACGGCGTCATGCGTCCGGTCACCATCCGCGGCGTGCTGCCGGGCGCCGAACGCAAGGTATCCAGCGTCGCCGACACCATGCGCCGGGGGAGCTTCGATTCGCTCGCGCCAGATACCTTCAACATCGTGCTCGGCTATGCGCTGGCCAGTTCGCTCAACGTGGAGGTCGGCGACAAGGTGACGATGCTGCTGGCCCAGGCCCAGACCACGCCGGCCGGCATGCTGCCGCGCATGCGCTC
>JAQGLR010000029.1 GCA_028292765.1 Massilia sp.
CCGACGCGCATGACCTCGCGCATCGCCGAGCGCGGCGACGACGAACTGTCGCTGCAGGCCGAGATCTGCGTGGCCGCCGCCCGCGAAGCCCTGACCCGCGCCGGCCGCGTGGCCGCCGACATCGACATGGTGCTCGTCGCCGCCTCGAACATGCAGCGCCCTTACCCGGCGATGGCGGTCGAGGTGCAGGAGGCGCTCGGCATCGAAGGCTACGGCTTCGACATGAACGTGGCCTGCTCGTCGGCGACCTTCGGCATCCAGACCGCCATGGCGGCGGTGCAGACCGGCCAGGCGCGCGCCGTACTGGTGCTGAACCCGGAAATCACCAGCGCCCACCTGAACTTCCGCGACCGCGACAGCCACTTCATTTTCGGCGACGCCTGCACGGCGATGGTCATCGAAGCGGCCGACACGGCGGTCGGCGCGCACCAGTTCGAGATCCTCGAATCGAAGCTGAAGACCAAATTCTCGAACAACATCCGCAACAACTTCGGCTTCATGAACCGCTTCGACGATTCCGGCGCGGGCAAGGACGACAAGCTGTTCCGCCAGCAGGGCCGCAAGGTGTTCAAGGAAGTGTGCCCGATGGCCGCCGACATGATCCGCGAAACGGTGCAAAACGCCGGGCTGGAGATTGCCCAGGTGTCGCGCTACTGGCTGCACCAGGCGAACCTGAACATGAACCTCCTGATCGCGCGCACCCTGCTCGGGCGCGACGCCGAGCCGAACGAAGCGCCGGTGATCCTCGACACCTATGCCAACACCTCGTCGGCCGGCTCGATCATCGCCTTCCACGCCTACCAGGACGATTTGCCGGCGGGCGCGCATGGCGTGATCTGCTCGTTCGGGGCGGGTTATTCGATCGGCTGCGTGGTGGTGCGCAAGCGGTAAGGCAAATTACAAGCTGGCCGCCAATTCCGCCCCTTCCCGGATCGCCCGCTTCGCATCGAGCTCGGCCGCCAGCACCGCTCCGCCGATCTTGTGGAAGGCCGTGGCGCCGGTCGCCGCACCGGTCGTCAGCTCGTCCAGGCTTTCCTGCCCGGCGCAGACCACGACGTTGTCCACCTCGAGTACGCGCGTCTCTCCCCCGACCGTGATGTGCAGGCCGGCGTCGTCGATGCGGTCGTACCGCACCCCCGCCATCATCTGCACGCCGCCGCGTACCAGGGCGGCCCGGTGCACCCAGCCCGAGGTTTTACCCAGCCCGGCACCCGGCCGGGTGCTCTTGCGCTGCAACAGGTAGAGCTGGCGGTACGGAGGGGCCGCCACCGGTTTCACCAGTCCGCCTTCCACCGTCGCATCCAGGTCGACGCCCCACTCGGCCGTCCAGGCGGCCACCGGCTGCGGCAGCGGATGGCTCGGGTCGTGCAGCAGGAACTCCCCGGTATCGAAACCGATGCCGCCCGCGCCGATGATCGCCACCCGCTTGCCGACTTGCGCCTTGTCGCGCAGGACGTCGAGATAGGACAGCACCTTCGGATGGTCGATGCCGGGAATGGCCGGCATGCGCACCCGCACGCCGGTGGCGACGATGACGTCGTCGAAGCCCGCCGCCAGCAGTTCTTCGCGCGTGACGCGGCGCCCGAGCTGCACGTCGACCCCGGTGCTCTCCAGCTTGCGTGCAAAATAACGGATCGTCTCGGCGAATTCCTCCTTGCCGGGAATCTGCATGGCGATGTTGAACTGCCCGCCGACCCGGCTGGACGACTCGAACAGCGTCACCGCATGGCCGCGCTCGGCGGCGACGGTGGCCGCCGACAGACCGGCCGGCCCGGCGCCGACCACGGCGATGCGGCGTGGCCTGCTCGTCTTCGCGTACACCAGTTCGGTCTCGTGGCAGGCGCGCGGGTTGACCAGGCAACTGGCGCGCTGGTTGGCGAAGGTGTGGTCGAGGCAGGCCTGGTTGCAGCCGATGCAGGTGTTGATCTCGTCGGCGCGTCCGGCGGCCGCCTTGGCGACGAACGCCGGGTCGGCCAAAAACGGGCGCGCCATCGACACCATGTCGGCGTCGCCGCGCGCCAGCAGTCTTTCCGCCTCAAACGGCATGTTGATCCGGTTCGAGGCCACCACCGGGATGCCGACTTCGCGCCTTAACCGTCCCGCCACGCTGGCAAACGCCGCGCGCGGCACCGAGGTGACGATGGTCGGCACGCGCGCCTCATGCCAGCCGTAGCCGGTGTTCAGGATGGTGACGCCGGCCGCCTCGAGTGCGCGCGCCACCGTCGCCACCTCGTCCCAGGTATTGCCGCCTTCGACCAGGTCGAGCACCGAGTGGCGGTACATGATGATGAAGTCGGTGCCGACGGCGGCGCGGATGCGGCGCACGACCTCCAGCGACAAGCGCATCCGGTTTTCGATCGGTCCGCCCCAGCGGTCCGTGCGCTTGTTGACGCGCGCGCACAGGAACTGGTTCAGCAGGTAACCCTCGCTGCCCATCACCTCGACGCCGTCGTAGCCGGCCAGTTTCGCCAGTTTTGCGCAGCGCACATAGGCGCGGATGGTCGATTCGATGCCGCGTTCGGTGAGCGCCTTCGGCTTGAAGGGCGAGATCGGCGATTTCACGCTGGAAGCCGACACGACGAAGGGCTGATAGCCATAGCGGCCCGCGTGCAGGATCTGCATCAGGATCTTGCCGCCTTCTGCGTGGACGGCGCGGGTGACGCGGCGATGGTTCGGCACGTCGCCGAGGAAATTCAGGGTGCCCCCCATCGGCAGCAGCCAACCCTGGCGGTTCGGCGAAATGCCGCCGGTGACGATCAGGCCGACGCCGCCGGCCGCGCGTTCGCGATAGAAGGCGGCCAGTTTTCCGTAGTTGTAGAAGCGGTCTTCGAGCCCGGTATGCATCGAGCCCATGATCACGCGGTTCTTCAGCGTGGTGAAACCGAGGTCGAGCGGGGCAAGCAGGTGGGGGTAAGCGGTAGGTGTCATCCCGGCATTATCAGGCCAATCAGCCGGGAATCTGTGGAGCGGTGGTTCTAAACGTGGGGGCCGATCCTGCCGGTCCCGCCGACGCTCGGCAATCACACCAGATAACTCTCCGGCGCGCGCAATTCCGCGAACTGCTCGATGCTGCCAATGCGCACCGTCACCGGATTCAGACTCGCGCTCGGCGACATCGAGCGCCAGGCGAATCGCCATTCCTGTTCCTGGGCCTGGGCGCGGGTCTGGGTAAAGGCCGCGCCCAGCGGCGAGCGGCTGCCGTATTCGACGGCGCCGTCGATACCGGCCCAGTTCGGCAGCGCGCGCTGCACGGCGCGGTGCAGGCGCTCGCCGAACAGCTCGGTGTTGTGGATCACCAGGCAGCAGTCGGCAGGTCCCAGCACCTCGAACAGGTTCTTGCTCCAGGCACGCGAGAACGACAGGGTGAGGAAGCCGTTGCTGGGGGTCAGCCGGAACTGGCCGGCGGTGAGCGCCTGTTCGAGCTCGTCGCGCATGCCGTAACGGTGCAGGGTAGGAGGGCGCTGGTAGTCGTGCATGTGTTACCCGATTTCTGTGGTTAAGTGCGGCGCTCGCCCGGCACCAGGCTGGCGTCGTGGCGGATGCGCATGAAGCGCGAGGAAATAAAAATCTCGCGCAGGAAAAAGACGAAACTGAAGATCAGGCCGAACATCGCCATCACGAACGAGGCGGCGATGTACTGGTCGAGCTTGATGTTGGCGCTGTCGCCCAGGAACAGCATCGCGATCACGAGGCAGACCAGGAGGCCGCAGACGGTGCTCGAGGTGATGGCGTGGTTGATCAGGTGCGAACGCGTGTACAGGGTTTCGAGTTCGTCGGTGTACTCGTCGTTGGCGGCGATGCGCAGGCGGTCTTCCAGCACGCGGGTGCGGTCGATGATGCGCGCCAGGCGATTGGTCAGCACCGTCAGCTTGGTCGCCACGCCCGTCAGCAGGAACACGGGGGCGATCGCCAGCTGGATCATGTGGCTGATGTCGCTAATCTGGATATTCATGAAAACACGTTGTTGGCGTTGTATATGTGTCAGGCATAGTGTAGCAGCCCCTCTTTTTGCGCAAGAGTTGCTCCGGCTTCAATTGAAACGACCGTAGCGCTTGAACGCATCGGTCGCGCCGACGAGCGCGCGCGCGATGCCCGGTTCAAGTGCCCCGTGGCCGGCGTCCGGCACCATGCGCATCTTCGCGCCGGGCCAGGCCGCGTGCAGCCGGTGCGCCGACAGCGGCGGGCAGATCATGTCGTAGCGGCCCTGCACGATGATGGCGGGCAGGTGGCTGATGCGCCCGATGTTGCGCACCAGTTGGTCTTCGGAGAGGAAGGCGCCATTCGCCATGTAGTGCGCCTCCAGCCGGCCCACGCCGAGGTCGAGCGTGTCGGACGGCTGCTCCTCCTCCTGTGGCAGCAGGAACACGCGGCGGCCCTCGAAACGGCTCCAGGCGCGCACGGCCGGCCAGTACACGTCGGGATCGTCGCTCAGCAGGCGGCGGGTGTAGGCCTGCAGCAGGTTGTCGCGCTCGGCCATCGGGATGGGGGCGACGAATTCCTCGTACAGCTCCGGGTAGAACCACTCGATGCCATGCAGGAACCAGTCGACTTCGGCGGGCGTGCACAGGAAGATCCCGCGCAGCACGAAGCCGAGGCAGCGCTCGGGATGGGCCTGGCCGTAGGCCAGCGCCAGCGTCGAGCCCCACGAGCCGCCGAACACGAGCCAGCGGTCGATGCCGAACATCGTGCGCAGGCCTTCGATGTCCTCGATCAGCAGCTGGGTGCTGTTGTTGCGCCATTCGCCCAGCGGCGTCGACTTGCCGGCGCCGCGCTGGTCGAACAGGATGATGCGGTAGGCCTGCGGGTCGAAGAAGCGCCGGTGCTGGGGCGACAGTCCGGCGCCCGGCCCGCCGTGCAGGAACACCACCGGGATGCCGTTCGGGTTGCCCACCTCCTCCCAGTAGATCGTGTGCAGTTCGTCCACGGGGAGCATGCCGTGGCGGACTGGTTGTATCGGCGGGAACAGCGACGGCGGGGTGGCGGGCATGGCGGCTCTCTTGAAGATCGAGCAAGGATTGTAGCCTACCGCCGCGCGCTTCCAGAAGTAGTGGGAGGTAATCAGAAGCAGGTATTGATTGCCCCGCGCACGTGATAATCGTCGTCCACGCTGAGGAGCAGCGGCCACTTGTCGAAGGTGGTGCAGGGATGCGAAATGCCGCAGCCGACCAGGTCGCCCACGCCCAGTTCCGCGCACAAAGGATGCCCTTCCGGCAGGCGCAGCCAGGCGTGCTGGTCGTTCAGCTTGACGATTTCGCACCCGTTTGGTATCGGGTGCGGCGTGCCGGGACCGGGGCGGTGATACAGCAGCGGGACCGGCAGGTCGGCGTCGTAGGACGCGTCGCGCTTGCCCATCGTCAGGATCGCCAGCGTCGGCTCCGGGCGCGACTGCACCATCGACCAAACCTCGAGTGCCGGGCGCAGGCCGGGGCGCTCGCGGCCTGCGCCCACTCGCCCTTCCCGTTCGTCCAGTTCCTCCAGCAGGCGCTGGTAGATGCCATGGTCGCTCGTCAGGTAGCAGCCGCTGCGCAGCACCGCCCGTACCGGCCGCGACAATCCTCCCACCTGGCCGCTCATTTGGCCAAAACGGCGCGCCACCAGGTCGAAATACGACGAACCGCCGGCCGACAGGACGATCTCGCTACCCGTGAATAAGCCTTCGTCGTCGGCGCCGCGCACCAGCGCCACCAGTTGCGCAAGGAAGGCGTCGACCGCTACCAGGTCGGCGCCGCGGTCATCCGAGACAAGTAAGCCTTCATAGCCTTCGAAGCCGGCCAGCAGCAGGCCCGGCGCCCCGGCGATGGCGCGCGCCACCGTGATCGCTTCCTCGGGCGTGCGGCAACCGGCGCGCTTGCCCGCCAGTCCCAGCTCGACGAGGACCAAGAGTGGCCGCGCCAGGGAGTGAAGGCCAACGGCGTCCGCCAGGCGCGCCACGCCGGCCAGCGAATCGGCCAGCACGATGCATTCGAAATCCGGGTCGCCGCGCAGCAGCGCCAGCACGGACCGGATGTCGGCTGGCGCCACCAGCTGGTTCGCCAGCAGCACGCGGCGCACGCCGAAGCGGTGCGCCACCTGCACCTGGGTCGCAGTGGCCAGCGTGATGCCCCAGGCCCCGTTGGCCAGCTGGGCCGCGAACAACTGCGGACTCATCGTCGTCTTGCCGTGCGGCGCCAGGGTCACCTTGTAGCGCTCGCAAAAGCGCCGCATCCAGTCGAGGTTGTGCAGCAGGCTAGACGTTTTCAGGACCGCGACCGGGAAGCTGGTGTCGGCATGCAGCACGTTCCAGCCCTGCAGGCCGAGCGCACCCTGGCGCAAGGGTTCCGTGATCGGCAAGCCTTTTATGCCGGGTTGCAAAAGCTGTTCTTCAAGCGAGGCCAGGGCCAGGCCGTTGTGCGGGAGGGTGTGCATGGGCGTCTTTCCTGGTTTTTCTTATGCGGGGTCGCCCTGCCCGGTGGCCCCGGCCTGGCGCTGGCGCGCCCGCAAGTCGCTCCGCAACTGCTCGTGCGACGGGGTCAGCCCGTACTCGTCCGGCATGTAGGTGATGCCGGGCAGGATGCCATCGCTTTCCAGCTGCGGCAGCAATTCGTCGAACAGCGCCTGCAGATCGAATTCCTGCGGCGCGTAACCATCCCATTCGAGCACCGCGCATTGCTGCGCCAGCTCGCTCGTCGGCCACATCGGGAACACGAGGGCGCCATCGTCGGTCTTGCCGATGGCCCAGCCGTCGCGGTACAGGCCCCATACCCGGCCGCTATCGGCCACGCGGCGGATGAAATGCTCGTAGCGCAACTCCTTCGGCACCTTGAGCACGGCTGGTGGAGAATCGATGGTCATGGGAATGGTCAAAGTGGATCAGCCCTCAGGATACAAAAAAAACGCGGGGCGGGCCGTTCGCTCCGTGCGCGGATGCGGTGCACGGCGCCCGAAACAGACCGGCAATAAAAAAGCACTGCCGCGGCAGTGCTTTTGGGTACTGAAGCGCCTGTCTTACGACATGTGCTGGCCGCCGTTGATGGCGATGTTGGCGCCGGTAACGAAGGCTGCTTCATCCGACGACAGGTAAGCCACCAGGCCGGCGACTTCATCCGGCTTGCCGAGGCGTCCCATCGGGATCTGCGGGATGATCTTGCTTTCCAGGACCTCGGACGGGATCTCCATCACCATCTTGGTGCCGATATAGCCTGGCGAAATGGTGTTCACGGTCACGCCCTTGCGCGCCACTTCCAGCGCCAGCGCCTTGGTGAAGCCGTGCATGCCCGCTTTTGCAGCCGAGTAATTGGTCTGGCCGAAGGCGCCCTTCTGGCCGTTGACCGACGAGATGTTGATGATGCGGCCCCAGCCGCGCTCGACCATGCCGTCGCAGACCGGCTTGGTCATGTTGAACACGGAGTCGAGGTTGGTCTTGATGACGATGTCCCAGTTGACCTTGTCCATCTTCTTGAAGGTCATGTCGCGCGTGATGCCGGCGTTATTCACCAGCACGTCCACCGGGCCGACTTCCTGCTCGACCTGCTTCACGCAAGCCTGGGCCGAATCGTAGTCGGCCACGTCGCACGGATAGGCCTTG
>JAQGLR010000039.1 GCA_028292765.1 Massilia sp.
TGGGGATCCCGGTCGAAGTGCACCACCATGAAGTGGCCGGCGCCGGCCAGAACGAAATCGGCACCCGCTTCTCGACCCTGGTCGAGCGCGCCGACTGGACCCAGAACATGAAGTACGTGATCTGGAACGTCGCCCACAGCTACGGCAAGACCGCCACCTTCATGCCGAAGCCGATGGCCGGCGACAACGGCTCGGGCATGCACGTGCACCAGTCGATCTGGAAGGACGGCAAGAACCTGTTCGCGGGCGACGGCTATGCCGGCCTGTCGGAAACGGCGCTGTTCTACATCGGCGGCATCATCAAGCACGCCAAGGCCCTGAACGCGATCACCAACCCGGGCACCAACTCGTACAAGCGCCTGGTGCCGGGCTATGAAGCGCCTGTGAAACTGGCGTATTCGGCGAAGAACCGTTCGGCCTCGATCCGCATCCCGCACGTCGCCAACCCGAAGGGCCGCCGCATCGAAGTGCGCTTCCCGGACCCGCTGGCCAACGTCTACCTGTGCTTCTCGGCGCTGCTGATGGCGGGCCTGGACGGCATCCAGAACAAGATCCATCCGGGCGAAGCGGCCTCGAAGGACCTGTACCACCTGCCGCCGGAAGAGGACAAGCTGATCCCGACCGTCTGCGCTTCGCTGGAAGAAGCACTCGAGGCCCTGAACGCGGACCGCGAGTTCCTGACCCGCGGCGGCGTCTTCAGCGATGCCATGATCGACGCCTACATCGAACTCAAGATGCAGGAAGTGCAGCGCATGCGCATGACGCCGCACCCGCTCGAATTCGACATGTACTACTCCGCTTAAGTCGGCGGCACAGCAAGCTGTTGCGCTACGGCATCAAAAGCTGTAAGCCAAAGTAACAAACGCGGGGAAGGCCAGTGGCTTTCCCCGCGTTTTTATTTGAATGCGGTATATTCGGCTCAACTTTCACTTGCACGGCATCCGTGCTGCTCCTGACGATGCGAATGATAAAGATTGGTTTTCGCCGCGGCGCGGCCCTCCTGGCCGGCGGCCTGGCGCTGCAGTTTGCCGCGACAGCCCAGGCCCAGGTGTACCGCTGTACCGATGCCAACGGCAACAAGTTGTATACCGACATGAAGAAGGGCAATTGCGAGCTGATCGACTCCGGGCCCGTCGCGCCGCGTCCCCCGGCGGCATCGGCGCTGATTCCGTCGGTGCGCCCCAACAGCCCGGCGGCGTCCGGCGCGGCCGCGGCGACGCCGCCGCCGAGCCCATCGAACTTCCCGCGCGTGGATACCTCGCAGCAGCGCGCGCGCGACGACGACCGCCGCGCCATCCTGAACGAGGAATTGCGCGCGGAAGAAAAGAAGCTGGCGGACCTGAAAACGGTCTTCAAGAACGGCGAGCCCGACCGCCAGGGCAACGAGCGCAACTACGCCAAATACCAGGAGCGTGTCGGGCAGATGCGCGATGACATCAACCGCACCGAGCGCAACATCGAAGCGCTGCGGCGCGAGATTGCCAACGTCAGATGAACGAGCCCGAGCGCGAACGCGAACGCGAAAGCGAAAGGCGCAACGAACCGGCCCGCTTCGCAGGCCTGGAACTGCTGGCATCGAGCGTGCTGCTGGTGGATGCGCTTGACGGCGTGCGCTACGCCAACCCGGCGGCCGAAAACCTGCTCGACGCTTCGCTCAAATCGCTGTCGCGCCAGACCCTGGCGGCGCTGTTTTCCAACGGCGGCGAGCTGGGCGCCCTGTGCGCGCAGGCGCGCGCCCACCAGTACGCCGACCTGCGCCAGGACCTGGCATTGGAACGTCCCGGACGCGAGACCCTGCATGTGCACGCCATCGCCAGCGCCCTGGGCGAGGACGAGGTGCTGATCGAACTGCGCGAAAACGTCCAGCAACTCAAGCTCGACCGCGAGGAGCGCTTCCTCGACCAGAGCCAGGCCAACAAGGAACTGATCCGCAACCTGGCGCACGAGATCAAGAACCCGCTGGGCGGCATCCGCGGCGCGGCGCAGTTGCTCGAGCTCGAGCTGCCGCCGCTGCATCTCGGCGAATTGAAGGAATACACCCAGGTCATCATCAAGGAAGCGGACCGCCTGCAAACCCTGGTCGACCGCCTGCTGGCGCCGCACCGCAAGCCGCACATCGTCGGCGACGTCAACATCCACGAAGTCTGCGAGCGCGTGCGCAGCCTGGTGCTGGCCGAGTTCCCGCATGGCCTGGCCATCCGGCGCGACTACGATGCCTCGATTCCCGAGTTCCGCGGCGACATGGAGCAGCTGATCCAGACCGTGCTGAACATCGTCCACAACGCGGCCCAGGCGCTGGCGAGCCGCATCGCGCTTGGGGACGCCGAGATCGTTTTGCGCACCCGGGTGGCGCGCCAGGTGACGCTGGCGAAGGTCCGCTACGGGCTGGCATTAGACTTGCATATCATTGACAATGGACCGGGCATCGCACCGGAGATCCGCGACCGTATCTTCTACCCGCTGGTGTCGGGCAGGGATGGCGGCAGCGGCCTGGGGCTGACGCTGGCGCATACCTTCGTGCAGCAGCACCTGGGCATGATCGAGTGCGAAAGCCGGCCTGGACTGACGGATTTCCGGATCCTGCTGCCGCTGCCTTGAGTGGTTTTTCAAGTGAGCGCGGCGCATCCGCCGCGTCCAACTTTGAAATCCACTGCGGAAAGCACGAATACATGAAACCAATCTGGATTGTCGACGACGATGCATCGATCCGCTGGGTGCTGGAAAAGGCCCTGGCGCGCGAGAACCTGGAGACGCGCAGCTTCCCGAATGCGCGCGACGCGCTGGCCGCATTCGAGACGGACACGCCCCAGGTGCTGGTGTCCGACATCCGCATGCCGGGCGAATCGGGCATCGACCTGCTGCAGGCCGTCAAGGCGCGCCATCCGGGCCTGCCGGTCATCATCATCACCGCGTTTTCCGACCTCGATTCGGCCGTCTCCTCGTTCCAGGGCGGCGCCTTCGACTACCTGGCCAAACCCTTCGACATCGACAAGGCCGTCTCCCTGATCCGGCGCGCGCTCGAAGAAAGCCTGCGCGAAGCGAGCGTGGAAGCCGCGCCCGCCGAGACGCCCGAGATCCTGGGCGTGGCGCCGGCGATGCAGGAAGTGTTCCGCGCCATCGGGCGCCTGTCGCAGTCGAACGTCACGGTGCTGATCACCGGCGAATCGGGCACCGGCAAGGAGCTGGTCGCCAGTGCGCTGCACAAGCACAGCCCGCGCGCCCGGCAACCCTTCATTGCGCTGAACACGGCGGCGATCCCGAAGGACTTGCTCGAGTCCGAACTCTTCGGCCACGAGCGCGGCGCGTTTACGGGCGCGCAGGCGATGCGGCGCGGCCGCTTCGAGCAGGCCGAGGGCGGCACCCTGTTCCTCGACGAGATCGGCGACATGCCCTTCGATCTGCAGACCCGCCTTTTGCGGGTGCTCTCGGACGGGCATTTTTATCGCGTCGGCGGGCACCAGCCGGTCAAGGCCAACGTGCGCGTGATCGCGGCCACCCACCAGAACCTCGAACAGCGCGTGCGCGACGGCCTGTTCCGCGAAGACCTGTACCACCGCCTGAACGTGATCCGCCTGCGCCTGCCGAGCCTGCGCGAGCGCAGCGAGGACATCCCGCTGCTGGCGCGCCACTTTCTGGTGCAGAGCGCCCACCAATTGGGCGTCGAACCGAAGCGCATGAGCGAAGGCGCGATGCGTTTTCTCTCCGGCCTGGAACTGCCCGGCAACGTGCGCCAGCTCGAAAACCTGTGCAACTGGATCACCGTGATGGCCCCGGGCCAGACAGTCGAGATCAAGGACCTGCCGCGCGACCTGACCCAGGCCCCGCCCGCCGGCGCCTTGCCTGCCGCGGCGCCGGCGCCGGACGGTTCGTCGCCATTGCCCGGGCTTCTTGCGGCCCCGCCGTCGCCGGACGGCTGGATCGGCCTGCTGGAACTGCAGGCCGCGAGCATGCTCAGCGCCGGCCAGTTCGAGGTGATGGGCACGCTCGGCAAGCAGTTCGAGTCGGTGCTGATCAAGGCCGCCCTGAAGCATACGCACGGCCGCAAGAACGACGCGGCGATGCGCCTCGGGATCGGGCGCAACACCATCACGCGCAAGATTGTGGAGTTGGGGATCGACGGGGCGCGCGAGGAGTAGTAACGGCACCGGATAGTGTAAGCTCTCGCATCCGCCGTCCCATCCATTCCACTACATGCTGATTAACTGCGTCGCCTACCAGGAAGGCAAAAAACTGTCCGATATCCCGGTCGAGGATATCAGCGAGTACCTGAAACAACCGGATTGCTTTGTCTGGGTCGCCTTGCGCGATCCGGAGCCCGCCGAGCTGGCCACCATGCAGGAGGAGTTCAACCTGCACGAGCTGGCCGTCGAAGACGCCTCGCGCGGCCACCAGCGTCCGAAGCTCGAGGAATACGGCGATTCCGTGTTCGCCGTCGTCCACACCGTGAACCTGAACGGCGACGAAATGTGTTCCGGCGAAGTGGCGATCTTCGCCGGCTCCAACTACGTGCTGTCGGTGCGGCGCGATTCGTCCGAGGGCTTTCTCGGGGTCAGGGCACGCACCGAACGCGACCCGCACCTGCTGAAAATGGGCTCCGGCTTCGTGCTGTACGCGCTGATGGACGCGGTCGTCGACCGTTATTTCCCGATCGTCGACAAGCTCGAGTCCGACCTGGAATCGATCGAGGACCGCATCTTCGGCGGCCAGGGTGCGCAACGCGACAACATCGAGCACCTGTACGACCTGAAGCGCAATACCCTGGTGCTGCGCCATGCCGTCATTCCGCTGATGGACGCGGTCGGGCGCCTGCACGGCGGCCGGGTGCCGATGATCGCCTGCAATACCCAGGAATATTTCCGCGACGTCCACGACCACCTGCTGCGCATCTCGGGCCGGCTCGACACCATCCGCGACACCATCGCCACCGCGATCCAGGTGACGCTGTCGATGGTCACCATCGAGGAAAACGACATCAACAAGAAGCTCGCCGCTTACGCCGCGATCTTCGCCGTGTTCACGGCGTTCGCCGGAATATGGGGCATGAATTTCGAGTTCATGCCCGAGCTGAAGTGGAAATACGGCTACCCGACGGCGGTCGGGATCATGTTCGGCGCCGGAGGTTATCTGTATTACCGCTTCAAGAAATCCGGCTGGTTATGAGTCGCGTCCCGCCGTCGCCGCACTGCCTGCGGTGGCCGCGATGATCAGCGCGATCGCCAGCCACTGCACGGTAGATAAGCGCTCGCCGAGCACGAAATAAGCGGCCAGCGCGCCGATGGCGGGACCGGCGCTGACCAGGATGCCGAACACGCGGCGCGGCAGGCGCGCCAGGGCCGCCATTTCGAGCGAATACGGCAGGATGCTCGACAGGACGGCGACCGCCAGCCCGGCCGCCAGCACAGCCGGTGCAAACAGCGCAGTCCCCGCCTGCGCCAGCCCCACGGGCACGGCGCAAAACGAGGCCACCAGCATCCCCCAGGCGACCGCATGGCCGCCCTCCAGGGTCGAGACGCGCTTGCCGAACACGATGTACATGGCCCAGCAGAAGGCCGCGGCCAGCGCCCAGGCGACGCCGACCGGGTCGAGCGCGGTGGAGGAGGCGCCGTCATACAGGGGCGACAGCAGCCACAGGCCGACCGCCGCGCAGGCGACCCAGGCCACGTCGCGCGGGCGGCGCGAGGACAGCAGCACCAGCGCCAGCGGGCCGGTGACTTCGATGGCGATCGCAACCCCGATCGGGATCCGCGCAAAGGCGGCGTAGATGGTCAGGTTCATGCAGCCGAGCATGAGCCCATACACCAGCAGGTTCAGCGCGTCGCCGCGGCCGGGAAGCCGGCGCCACGGGCGCCAGAACGCCAGCAGCAGGCACGCTGCCAGGCCGACGCGCACGGCCGTGACGCCGGCGCTGCCGACCAGCGGGAACAGCCCTTTGGCAAAGGCCGCGCCGACGTTCACCGACACCATCGACGCCAGGATGGCCACTGCCGGCCCGAGGGCCGGCCTGGCGCCCGCCACGGCTGCCGGTGGCAAGCTCAGTCCTGCAGCGCGGGCACTTGCGCGCCCATCGCCAGCGCCACCGCTTCGGCCACGCGAATGCCGTCCACCGCCGCCGACATGATGCCGCCGGCGTAACCCGCGCCTTCGCCGGCCGGGAACAGGCCGCGCGTGTTCAGGCTTTGCAGGTCGTCGTCGCGGCGCTTGATGCGGATCGGCGACGAGGTGCGCGTCTCGACGCCGGTCAGCACCGCGTCTTCCTTGTAATAGCCCTTGATCTGCTTGTCGAAGGCGACGAAGGCTTCGCGCATGGCGACGATCGCATACTCGGGCAGGGAAGGGGCGAGGTCGGTCAGGTGCACCGCCGGCTTGAACGAGGGGATGACGGAGCCGAATTCGGTCGATGCCACGCCGCGG
>JAQGLR010000100.1 GCA_028292765.1 Massilia sp.
TGCCTGTACCAGGGCGACGAGCTGGCGCTGCCGGAAGCGGACGTGCCTTACGAACTGCTGCAAGACCCGTACGGCATCACCTTCTGGCCCGAGTTCAAGGGCCGCGACGGCTGCCGTACGCCGATGCCATGGACGAACGAGTCGCCGAACGCCGGCTTTACCAGCGGTGCGCCGTGGCTGCCGGTCGCGGCTCCCCACCTGGCCGCAGCTGCATCCGTGCAGGAAACCGACCCTGGCTCGGCCCTGAACGCCGCGCGCCGCATCATCCACTGGCGCCGCGCGCTGCCGCAACTGACCCGTGGCGACATCAGCTTCTTCGACGCGCCGGAACCGGTACTCGCGCTGCGCCGCACGCTCGACGGCGAGCCAACCGTGCTGGCGGCGTTCAACCTGTCGAATGCGCCGGTGACGTTCGAGTGGCCTGAGACGGCTGCCGCGCAAAACCTGGATGGCCATGGCTTGCCGGGTGAGGCGGCGGCGGGGCGCGTGACGCTGCCGGCCTACGGGGCGTGGTTCGGTACGACCGCCTGATCGGTTCGCAGGGTGGATGGGGAACCCGGCCATCCTGCGAAAGCAAGGCATCAATCGGCCGACTTCAACTCCACCCGCCGAATACCGCGCCGCCACTCGTCCAACGACAGCACGGTATCGTTCTGCAGGTCTTCCACCAGGATCTGCTCCCCCGCCTGCGCCACTAAAAAACTCTCGCGGCGCCGCACGGATTGCTTGCGGTTCTCCACGAAACTCATTTGCCAGTACTGCTTGCCGTTGAGCGTACGCGGCGCCGGATTGTCCTCGATGATCGCGCCGTGCGCCTTGCCGCGCGAGCGTTGCTCGATCTCGGCCGACCATGTCTTCACTTCCGGCAGCGCCAGCAGCGCGGCCATCGCCTGTTCCTTCGTCAGGGCAGGCAGAGGCTTGGGCTGGACGACGGCCGGTGTCGGCGGGGGCGGTGGCGGGGGTGTTTCCTGCTGCCTGTCCTTGCAGCCCGCGAGTGCGGCGGTCAGGACGGCTACGATAGACAGCAGGCGAAGGGGGGCGGAAAGTGGGCCGCGTGGGAGCATGTGACACCTCGTGAAATCGTGCGGCCATACTAATCGAACTGTGGCCACCGGGCAATCATCGACACCGCCCGACACGTTTTCAATCAGGGCGTGCACGATGCGTAGCGCTCGCTGGTAGACTGGAATCAATGCCGCAGGCCGGCGCCGACCAGGGAGTAAGAACGATGAGCTTGTACCGAACCGCCGGCGTCATGCTGCTTGCCGCCACCTTGCACGGCGCAGCCCTGGCCGCACCCGAGCCGCGCGCCCAGGCCGAGATCGCGCACCTGCTCGATTACGTTGCCACGCCCGGTTGCCAGTTCAACCGCAACGGCAGCTGGCATGCAGGCGCAGAGGCGCGCGCGCACCTGCGGAAAAAATACGATTACCTGGTCAAGCGCAAGCTGGTGACGACTGCCGAGTCCTTTATCGAGCACGCGGCGACCGAAAGCAGCATGAGCGGCAAGGACTATCTCGTCAAATGCGGCGAGGGCAGACCGGTCGCGAGCGCGGTCTACCTGAAAGAGCAATTGCTGCGGTATCGCGCGGCGGCAAAATAAGAGCGCCGCAGGCACCCGGATTCAGTCCGCCAGGTGCAAACCGTTGTCTTCGCACCAGCGGCGCAGCGCGGTCCGGGTTGCTTCCTCGTGAAAACGTTCCCAGGTGTCGCCCGCGCCGCGCTCTTCCAGCAGGCGGGCGAAGCCCTCGATGTCCCTGTCGCGGAACAGGTCGCGGACAGTGGCCTGGTCGTCGGCCAGGTGGGCGGCGGCAAAGCGCAGCACAAGCGCGTCGCCGATGCCAAGCGTGCCCGCGGGCGGCACCTGCACATAGCGCTCGTCGACGCCGGATGCCGACGGCATCGGCGCCTCCTCGTCCATGTACTCCTCGTTCAAGAGGTGGATCATGCCTGTTTCGCGCGACACCATGGCCGTGACCGTGCCGCCGGCATCCTCGACCGTCATGGCAGCCTGTTCGAGTTCATCCAGATTGACTGTTGACATGGCTAATCCTGTGCGAGTAGTCGAAGGCAGCCAGTATGAGGCGCTTGCGCGCGATCCCTGCGCACAGTTGGAGGGGTAATAAAAATAAAAAGCCTGCAAGGTTTTCACCTTGCAGGCTTTTTTGTGTCAGCACAGCGCCGGCGAACCGGCGCCAGGCAAACGGCAATTACATCATGCCGTCCATACCGCCCATGCCGCCCATGCCACCCATGCCGCCCATGCCGCCGGCTGGCTTGTCTTCAGCCAGTTCCGACACCATGCAGTCGGTGGTCAGCATCAGGCCGGCGATCGACGCTGCATTCTGCAGGGCCGAGCGGGTGACCTTGGCCGGGTCCAGCACGCCCATTTCGACCATGTCGCCATAGGTGCCGTTGGCGGCGTTGTAGCCGTAGTTGCCGGTGCCGGCCAGGACTGCTGCGACGACGACCGATGGCTCTTCGCCAGCGTTCTGGACGATCATGCGCAGCGGCTCTTCCATTGCGCGCAGGACGATCTTGATGCCGGCTTCCTGGTCAGGGTTGTCGCCCTTGATGTTGATCGAAGCGCGGGCACGCAGCAGGGCGACGCCGCCGCCTGGCACGATGCCTTCTTCAACCGCGGCGCGGGTGCCGTGCAGTGCGTCTTCGACGCGTGCTTACTTTTCCTTCATTTCGACTTCGGTGGCAGCGCCAACCTTGATCACGGCAACACCGCCGGCCAGCTTGGCCACGCGTTCCTGCAGCTTTTCACGGTCGTAGTCGGAGGTCGCTTCTTCGATCTGCACGCGCACTTGCTTGACGCGCGCTTCGATGTTTTCAGCAGCGCCGGCGCCGTCGATGATGATGGTGTTTTCCTTGCCGACTTCGATACGCTTGGCCTGGCCCAGTTCTGCCAGCGTGACCTTTTCCAGGGTCAGGCCG
>JAQGLR010000137.1 GCA_028292765.1 Massilia sp.
CTTCTAATTTTTCAGCCCCCAAGCCACGCAATAACAGCATCTGGCCAGAAGCTAGCGCCATGCCGGCTCAGTGCAGGAGAGTGGTACCTCAAAGGTTAATGCTGTGTGTGGTTGGACTATTTTATGAGAAAGCACATGTATTACATGAACCTCGCTGTAAGTATGACGAGCTCATAACCGTTGTAAATAGTCCACAGTATTTTTCTTCACTAGACACGGGTTTCAGCGGCGAACTGTGCAGGAGTAGTCTCTTGATTGTTGCTTAAGTGGTTGATGTTAGTGAGATTTCTTTCAATCACGCATGACGTGTCTAATTACTGGGTCAACGATAAGAACGGGCTGCATCTATTGCTTCGCGCGCCCGACGCACAGCTACCTCGGGCTCTCCCCCGGGCTCGACTTCGAAAGCCGCCTGTTCGCCAAGGTGAACGCGGCCGAGCTGTTGCGGCGCGAACTGGCGCACCCGGCGTACAAGCCCGAGCACATCGCCATCGGCGTCAACACCGACGCCTACCAGCCCTGCGAGCGCGACAAGCGCATCACGCGCCAGGTGCTGGAGGTATTGAGCGAATGCGGCCACCCGGTCGGGATGATCACCAAGTCCTCGCTGATCGAGCGCGACATCGACCTGCTCGCGCCCATGGCGGCGAAAGGCCAGGCCTGCGCGGCGATCACGATCACCACGCTCGATTCCGACATCTCGCGCACGCTGGAGCCGCGCGCCGCCGCGCCGTCGCGGCGGCTGCGCACCATCCGCACGCTGACCGATGCCGGCATCCCGGTGAGCGTCAGCGTGGCGCCGATCATTCCTTTTGTGACCGAACCGGAAATCGAACGCATCCTCGAAGCGGCGCGCGACGCCGGCGCCGTCGGCGCCCATTACGTCGTGCTGCGCCTGCCGTTCGAAGTCAATCCGCTGTTCCAGCAATGGCTGGAGGCGCATTTTCCGGAACGGGCGGCGCGCGTCATGAACCGGGTGCGCGAGATGCGCGGCGGGAAGGATTACGACAGCGACTTTTCCAGGCGCATGCACGGGGAGGGCGTGTGGGCCGACCTGATCCGCCAACGCTTCGATAAAACGGTTGCCCGGCTCGGCCTGGGCGGCCTGGGCGGACGTTTCGAGCGCCTCGATACGACAGGATTCCGGCGGCCGCTGGTGGTGCCGGCGTCGACTGGGACAGGACGCGCGAAAGCAGCGGGGCAGCTGGATTTGTTTTGACCGGACTACCGGCCTGAGCAATGGCATTTCCCCCATCGTCACGGGCACTTCCGCCAGGCGCATTCCAGATTTTCAAACTGTACCGGGCTGATATAGCCGATAGTCCGGACTGGCGGGGGAATGCCAGGGCTTTACAGTTGCGTCTGGAGCAATGCCAGCGAATCCACACTGAGAGAAGATCGGATCGATTTACCTCTACAGCGCCTGTTTTACATGCGCAATCCCGAGTTCATCATAAATTTCATAGATCACTTCCAGCATGTTCGTCAGCTCGGGCGACCGGTCCATGTGACGCGCGCTGAAGATGATCGGGGATACTGCCCGACGGTCGTCCAGCGGCCGATACACCACGTCTGTGCGGATCATCCCCTGGAGGCTTTGCGGGACGATGGCGACGCCCTGGCCGGCCCCGACGAGGCCGATGGCGATCTGCAGTTCGCGCACCTCAAGTACTTTTTGCGGTACCAGGTTGCGTTCCCTGAAAGTGGCAAGCACCTGGTCGGCGAAGCTCGGGCGCGGGCTTTTCGGGTACACCAGCAGCGTTTCCTGCGTCAGTTCGGACAGCTTTAGCGGACTTTCCGCCGCGGCCAGGCGGTGTCCGACGGGGAGGGCGACGATGAGTGCCTCCTCGCGCAATACGATCCGGCGGATTGCCGGATCCTCGCTCTTCAGGCGGCCGAAGCCCACGTCGATCCGGCCTTCCTTCAAGGCCTGCAGCTGCTCCATCGTGGTCAGCTCGTGAAAGCTGATGTCCAGCGACTGGTAGCGATTGCGAAAGCGGCGCACGATTTCCGGCAGCAGGCCATACAGGGTCGAAGCGACGAATCCAATGGCGAACTTGCGGTCGATCTTGCCCACGCGCTGGGTCATCGCTTTCAGGTCGGCCGCCTTATCCAACAGCTCCTGCGCGTGTGCGTGGAAGAACTTCCCGGCCTCCGTCAGGCGCAAGGGCCGCGGGCCTTTTTCGATCAGGACCACGCCCAGTTCTTCTTCGAGTTGCTGGATCTGCCGGCTCAAAGGCGGCTGCGCGATATGCAGGCGCTCAGCCGCGCGCGTGAAATTCTTCTCGTCCGCGACGGTGACGAAATAGCGCAGGTGGCGCAACTCCATGTTCATACCTCCAAGGTATCGAAACGATACTAAATCAGTGTTGGACGACCAATATTTTCGGGAATATCGTGTAATCACCTTCACACATTATACGAACTGAATATGATCCGCGAAATAGAAACGACGCTTGTCGATGTCCCGACGATCCGGCCGCACAAGCTGTCCGTCGCGACCATGAACACGCAGACGCTGGTTCTGGTCCGGATCCGTTCTGAAGACGGGATCGAAGGCTGGGGCGAAGCCACCACTATCGGCGGCCTGAACTATGGCGAAGAAAGCCCCGAAAGCATCAAGGCGAACATCGACGCCCACATCGCGCCGCTGATCCTGGGCATGGACGCCGCCGGCGTGGCGCAAGTGATGGCCAGGCTGCGCAAGACCATCCAGGGCAACCGATTCGCAAAATGCGCTATCGAGACAGCACTGCTCGACGCACAGGGACAGCGCCTTGGCGTGCCCGTAAGCGAATTGCTCGGAGGCCGTGTGCGCGACACCCTGCCAGTGGCCTGGACCCTGGCCAGCGGCGACACCGCCAAGGACATCGCGGAGGCCGAGGTCATGCTGGAAAAGCGCCGCCATCGCATCTTCAAGCTCAAGATCGGCGCGCGCAGCCTGCAGGAAGACGTCAGCCATGTGCTGGCGATCAAGCGCGCCCTCGGCGACAGGGCCAGCGTGCGGGTCGACGTCAACCAGGCCTGGAGCGAGCTCGATGCAGTACGCGGCATCGCCGCGCTGGAAGCCGGCGGCATCGACCTGATCGAGCAACCGGTGCGTGCCGAGAACCGCGGCGCCATGCGCCGTCTTGCAGCGCGCTTCGACGTCGCCCTGATGGCCGACGAGGCGCTGCACGGCCCGGTCGACGCGTTCGACATCGCCCGCAATGACGGCGCCGACGTCTTCGCGGTAAAGATCGCCCAGTCGGGCGGCCTGTTCCCGGCGCAGCAAGTCGCCACCGTGGCGCAGCTGGCAGGCATCGGCCTGTATGGCGGCACGATGCTGGAGGGTGGCGTCGGTACTGCAGCGACGGCCCATCTGTGCTCCACCTTCACCGACCTGTCCTGGGATACCGAGCTGTTCGGCCCGCTGTTGCTGACGGAGGAGGTGCTGGAAGAGCCGCTGGTCTACAAGGACTTCGCGCTGCAGGTCCCCTCGAAGCCAGGCCTGGGCGTGCGGGTCGACGCCGACAAACTGCGCCGCATGCGCCGCCAATGAATTACTAGCCAAGGAGCTACCGATGCTGTTTCACGTAACCATGGAAGTTCAACTGCCGCCGTCGATGCCAAAGGAACAGGCCGACGCCCTGAAAACGGAAGAGAAGGCGCTGGCCCAGCGCCTGCAGGAAGAGGGCAGCTGGCGCCATTTGTGGCGCGTCGCGGGCCAGTACGCCAACGTCAGCATTTTCGACGTTCCGGGCAACGAAGAACTGCATGCGCTGTTGATGTCGCTGCCGCTGTTCCCCTATATGCGCATCGACGTCACCCCCTTGTGCCGGCACCCGTCATCAAGCCGCGCCGGCGACCTTTGATGCATCACCGCTTTTAGCACTTAAACCAACATTGGAGACTAGCATGAACCATCAAGAAATCGACCAACTCGCCAAGCAATGGATCGTCGACGCGGCTGACCGCCCGGCCAACCCGCGCGTACAGGCCATCGTCCTGCGCCTGGTCGCCGACCTGTGCAAGGCCATGGAAGACCTGGACATCCAGCCGAGCGAATTCTGGAAGGGCGTCGAATTCCTCACCAACGCCGGCAAGAATAATGAACTGGGCCTGCTCACCCCTGGCCTCGGCCTTGAGCGCTTCATGGATATCCGCGCGGATGAGGCCGAGGCGCGGGCCGGTATCGAGGGCGGCACGCCACGTACGATCGAAGGGCCGCTGTACGTCGCCGGCGCACCGGAAAGCCAGGGCTTTGCGCGACTGGACGACGGCAGCGAGAGCGACCAGGCCGAAGTGCTGTTCATGCAGGGTACGGTATTCGACGGCGACGGCAAGCCGCTGCCGGGCGCCAAAGTCGAAGTCTGGCACGCCAACCTGATGGGGAATTACTCGTTCTTCGACTCCACCCAGTCTCCGTTCAACCTGCGCCGCACGATCATCGCCGACGGCCAGGGGCGCTACGCTTTCCAGACCACCATGCCGAAGGGTTACGGTTGCCCTCCGGGCGGCAGCACCGCGACGCTGCTCGACCTGCTGGGCCGCCACGGCCAGCGTCCGGCGCACATCCACTTCTTCGTCAGCGCCCCGGGCCAGCGCAAGCTGACCACGCAGATCAACATCGACGGCGACGAATACCTGTGGGACGACTTCGCCTTTGCCAGCCGCGAAGGCCTGGTGCCTCCTTTGACCCGCATCGAAGACGCAGCGAGCATTGCCGCGCGTGGCCAGGATAAGCCGTTCGCATCGATCGACTTTGACTTCCGCTTGCACCACGACATTGCCGCCGCGCCGAGCGCCGAAGTCGAGCGCCAGCGCGTTGCTGCCTGAAGGAGGCCGACATGATCCCGATCCATCCAGTATCTACGGGTTCCCGGCCCGCAGCCGACATTGACCTCGACGCGCTCCTGATCGAGGACCATGCAAAAGGCGACTATCGCCTGCACCGCAGCGCGTTCACCGATCCGGACCTGTTCGAACTCGAGATGAAGCACATCTTCGAGGGCAACTGGATCTACCTGGCCCATGAAAGCCAGATCCCGAACAACAATGATTACTACACGACCCAGATGGGGCGCCAGCCGATCTTCATCGCCCGCAACCGCCAGGGCGAGCTGAACGCGTTCATCAACGCTTGCAGCCACCGCGGCGCCCAACTGTGCCGCCTGAAGCGCGGCAACAAGGCTACCTACACCTGCCCCTTCCATGGCTGGACCTTCAACAACAGCGGCAAGCTGCTGAAGGTGAAGGATCCGGAAGACGCAGGTTATCCGGAGGGCTTCAACAAGGAAGGCTCGCACGACCTCAAGAAAGTCGCGCGCTTCGCCAACTACAAGGGCTTCCTGTTCGGCAGCCTGAACCCGGACGTGGCCTCGATCGAGGAATTCCTCGGCGAGGCGGCGAAGATCATCGACATGATCGTCAACCAGTCGCCCGACGGTCTGGAAGTGCTGCGCGGAGCCTCGACCTATACCTTCGAAGGCAACTGGAAGCTGCAGGCGGAAAACGGCGCCGACGGCTACCACGTCTCGGCCGTGCATTGGAACTACGCGGCGACGACCAACCGCAGGAAGGAAGCTGCGGAGCGTGAAGACAAGATCCGCGCAATGGACGCCGGCAAGTGGGGTCGCCAGGGCGGCGGCTTCTACGCGTTCGACCATGGCCACATGCTGCTCTGGACAAAGTGGGCGAATCCCGAAGACCGCCCGAATTACCCGCGCCACGCCGAGTATGCCGCTCAGTACGGAAAGCCGACCGCGGACTGGATGGTCGAGCGCTCGCGCAACCTGTGCCTGTATCCGAACGTCTACCTGATGGACCAGTTCGGCTCTCAAATCCGGCTGCTGCGCCCGATCGCAGTCGACAAGACCGAAGTAACCATCTACTGCATCGCCCCGAAAGGCGAGTCGGACGAGGCACGCACTCGCCGCATCCGCCAATACGAGGATTTCTTCAACGTCAGCGGCATGGCGACGCCGGATGACCTGGAAGAGTTCCGCGCCTGCCAGACTGGCTATGCCGGCAGCAGCATGCCATGGAACGACATGTGCCGTGGTTCGTCGCACTGGATTCAGGGACCTGACGAAGCGGCCAGGGAAATCGGCCTGGCGCCGGTGATGAGCGGCGTTCGTACCGAAGACGAAGGACTGTACACGGTGCAGCACCGCTACTGGCTCGACGTCATGCAGCGTGCGAAAGCCTCCCGGACCGTCCAGGCCAGCCAGGGAGAGCAAGCATGAGCGCCGTCTCCGTACAAGACGTCGCCGCCTTCCTGTACCGCGAGGCGCGCCTGCTGGACGACGAGCACTGGGACGAGTGGCTCGAGTGCTATCACCCGGACGCGCAGTTCTGGATGCCGTCGTGGGACGACGATGGCCAGCTGGTGAATGACCCGCAGCGCGAGATCTCGCTGATCTATTACGCGACGCGCCAGGGCCTGGAAGACCGCGTATTCCGGATCAAGACGGAACGCTCCAGCGCTACGGTTCCGGACACGCGTACCAGCCACAACATCGCCAATGTCGAGATCGAGAAGCAGGAAGGGCCGGTCGTCACCGTGCGCTTCAACTGGCACACGCTGAGCCACCGCTACAAGACCGACTTCAGCTATTTCGGCATGTCGCGCTACACCATCGATTTTGGCGGAGAAGCGCCCCGGATCCTGGATAAGTATGTCGTCCTGAAAAACGACTACATCCACCAGGTCATTGACGTGTATCACATTTAAAAAGTTTCAAGACAAGCCTGAGGTTTGGAGCTTGAAACAAGCGCCTGAAAGGGCAAGGAGACAGACGATGAGCCACAACATCGCCCTGCAGTTCGAAGACGGGATTACCCGCTTCATCGTGTGCAACGACAACGAAAAGTTGTCGGATGCCGCATATCGCCAGCGGGTCAATATTCCGCTCGATTGCCGTGACGGTGCGTGCGGTACCTGCCGCGCCCATTGCGAGTCAGGTAGCTACGACATGCCGGAGTCGACCTATATCGAGGACGCGCTCGAACCTGAGGACGCAGCCAGGGGCTTTGTGCTGGCCTGCCAGATGAAGCCGACGTCAAGCTGCGTCGTCAAGATCCTGGCCACCTCGCAGGCATGCAAGTCTGGCGCCCATGGCTACCAGGGAAAAATCGCGACGGTCGAGCAATTTTCGCCATCGACCATCCGCTTCGCCATCGACCTGGAAGTGGGCACCGCGCCGGGTTTCCTGCCTGGCCAGTACGTGAACGTGCACATTCCCGGCACCGAGCTTACCCGTTCGTATTCGTTCAGTTCCGCACCCGGGGCGGGGCGCGTCGAATTTGTCGTCCGTAATGTGCCCAACGGGCGCATGAGCGACTACCTGGCCAACCGGGCGGGCGAGGGCGATGCCATCACCTTCCTCGGGCCTTTCGGCAGCTTCTACCTGCGTCCTGTCACCCGGCCGGTGCTGTTCCTGGCCGGCGGTACCGGCATCGCGCCTTTCCTGTCGATGCTCGCAAGCCTGTCGATGAGCGGCTTCGCGCAGCCGGTGCGGCTGGTGTATGCGGTGACGAACGACTACGACCTTGTCGGCATCGATGAACTCGACCGCATCGCGGCAGCAAATCCGAACTTCACCTACGTGACCTGCGTGGCGTCACCCGACAGCGCACACCCACGCAAGGGATACGCGACTGCGCATGTCGAGCCGGCCTGGATGCACGAAGGCGATGTCGATGTCTACCTGTGCGGGCCGCCACCGATGGTGGACGCGGTGCGCGCCTGGCTCACGGAGACAGGCGTCAGTCCGGCCAGCTTCCATTACGAGAAATTCTCGCCTAACGCAGGAGCATGAGCATGAGTATCGACGTGGCCGAAAGTGGGCGTTTCAAAGACAAAGTCGTCGTCGTCACCGGCGCTGCCCAGGGCATCGGGCGCGGGGTGGCGCTGGCGGCAGCGCGCGAAGGCGCACGGCTGGTACTGGCAGACCGCGCCCGGATGCTGGAGGAGGTGGGTGCCGAAGCACAGGCGCTGGGGGCGCTCGTCACCTTGGCGAACGTGGATCTCGAGACCTTTGCCGGCGCCCGCGCCATGATCGATACCGCATTGGGCGAGTTCGGTCGCATCGACGTGCTGGTGAATAACGTCGGCGGCACGATCTGGGCCAAGCCTTACCAGGAATACGAGGAAGCGCAGATCGAGGCCGAGATCCGCCGATCGCTTTTTCCGACCCTCTGGTGCTGCCGGGCCGTGCTTCCAAGCATGATCGAGCAGCGTCGCGGGGCGATCGTCAACGTGTCGTCGGTCGCGACGCGCGGCATCCACCGGATCCCGTATTCCGCGGCCAAAGGCGGGGTCAACGCCCTGACCGCGAGCCTGGCTTTCGAACATGCCCAGAACGGCATCCGCGTCAACGCCGTCGCCACTGGTGGCACCGAAGCACCACCGCGCGTCGTGCCGCGCAATCCCGACCCGCTGAGCGAACAGGAGCAGGTTTGGTATCAGGGCATCGTCGATCAGACTATTGCCTCAAGCCCGATGGGCCGCTATGGAACAATCGAGGAGCAGGTTCGCGCAATCCTGTTTCTTGCCTCCGATGAAGCATCCTATATCACCGGAAGCGTGCTGCCGGTCGGTGGCGGCGACCAGGGGTAGCCATGGCAACGATTCTGCTCAACGGCACCAAGGTTTGTTTTCGCTGCGACGGCGACCGCTCACGGCCCACAGTCGTGTTGTCGAACTCCCTGGGCACCGATCTCTCGATGTGGGATGCGCAGGCTGCCATCCTGGCCACGCGCTTTCACGTCGTTCGCTATGACACCCGGGGACACGGCGGATCAGGCACCCCCCCCGGGCCGTACACCATTGGCCAGTTGGGGGCCGACGTCCTGGCCTTGCTTATTCATCTCGACATCCCCCGTGTGCATTTTGTCGGCCTGTCGATGGGCGGCGTCATTGGACAGTGGCTGGGCGCTCATGCCCCGGGACGCTTGCACAAACTCGTGCTCGCTAACACAGCCTCCCGTATCGGCACAGAGGAAGCCTGGCATGCACGCGCCGCAAGCGTACGTGCTGCCGGGATGCTTGACATTGCGGCCGGGGCTCCCGGGCGGTGGTTTACGCCTGAGTTCGCCGCTCGCCAGCCCGTCGTTGTCGGTTCAATGCAAAAAACGCTGCGTGAAATCGATCCGGAAGGCTATGCCGCCTGTTGCGAAGCACTGGCAGTCGCCGACCTGCGCCAGGACGTGAAGCATATCCTGGCGCCGACGCTTGTCATTGGAGGGGCGAGCGACCCGGTAACGACCATCGACGATGCGCAGGCACTCGCAGCCGCAATCAAAGGCTCGACAGCGGTGACTTTGCCAGCATCGCACCTCTCGAACATCGAGGCGCCGGATCGGTTTTCCGACGCCCTTATCACCTTCCTGATGGCATCAAGCGAAGTACTTGACCGGAAATAAATGTGAATTCTGGCAGCCAAAAACACATTTATTTCTGAGCGAGTACTTACTTCCGAGCGACATCGATACTGGGGAAAGAAATGCAATTATCTGGTCATGAAAGCCACGCACACGCGACGCGGGAAACCGGGCAGTTCGTTCCGGTTTCCGGGGCCGACGCCGGCTTGACGCCGCCTGGGGGGCGCTCCTGGTCCGACTGGTCCGCATCAAGCGTCAGCGCTGGCTTTCTGGCAGTACTGGTGTCGTTTACCGGGCCCCTCGCGATCTTCTATCAGGCAGCGCAAGCTGCCCAGGTCGACAGCGCTACTTTTGCCTCCTGGGTTTGGGGCATTTCGATCGGCGCCGCCGTCTCGGGCATCCTGCTTAGCTGGGTGCTGAGGGCACCGGTGATTACAGCCTGGTCGGCCCCGGGCACTGCCTTGCTCATTACCCTGTTTCCTGAACTGTCGCTGGGCGAAGCGGTGGGTGCATACCTGACCGCGGCAAGCATCCTGCTTGTCATCGGGTTATCCGGCAGCTTTGACCGGATCATGGCGTATGTGCCCAAGGGTGTGGCCAGCGGAATGATGGCAGGGATCCTGCTGCCGTTCGGCTTGAGCGCCTTCCGCTCGACCGGCACGCTACCACTGCTGGCTTTCGGCATGATCCTGGCATACCTCATATTCCGTCGCTGGGCACCCCGCTACAGCGTCATGTTGCTATTGGCAAGCGGCGTGCTGCTGGCTGTCCTTACCGGCTCGACCAACTTCACTGGCCTCGACCTGCAGCTGGTGGCCCCTCAATTCATCACGCCAACCTGGTCGTGGTCCAGCACTTTCAGCCTCGCTCTGCCGCTGGTGCTCGTCACGCTCACAGGCCAATACTTGCCCGGCATGGCGGTATTGAAAACCTCAGGCTACGACACGAGCGTGCGCCCGATCATGACCGTCAACAGCATCGTCTCGCTGGCGGTCGCCTGCACCGGCGGAATCACGATCGCGATTGCCGCGATTACTGCAGCCATGTGCACGGGCGCCGATGCCCACGAAGACCCGCGCCGCCGCTATGTCGCTGGCCTTGCGAACGGGGCGTTTTACCTGGCGGCCGGCCTGTGTGGCGGCTCCATCGTAATGCTGTTTGCAGCATTGCCGCGCGAACTGGTCGTGACCCTTGCTGGCCTGGCCCTGCTCGGGCCAATCATGGCCAACCTGGCAGGAATCGCTGCCGCTGATGACCATCGCGAGGCATCCGTCATCACCTTCCTGGCCACAGCGTCAAGCATGAGCTTCCTTGGACTGGGCTCGGCCTTCTGGGGCATCGTCATCGGCATGGCGGCCTATTGGATTTTGCACGCAACGACCAAGAAAAGGCAGGACAAGCTGAAGTAGCGCAGTTTCGCAATATAACTTTAACGATAACGGAGACACGTATCATGCGACACATTGACATCCTTGAAATAGCCGACTCGGCAAAATTCAACGGCTTCCACGGTTCGCTTCTGCTGTGGTGCGCGATCATTATCATCTGCGATGGTTACGACCTGGCTGTGGTCGGTGCTGCGCTGCCGTCGATCATGAAGGACATGGGCGTCACCGCCCAGAACGCCGGCTTCATGGTGAGCTCGGCATTGTTTGGCATGATGTTCGGGGCGATCTTCCTCGGCACGCTGGCCGACCGTATTGGCCGGCGCTGGGCGATCGTCATCTGCGTTGCGCTGTTCAGTGTCTTCACGGCCGCGGCCGGTTTCACGGATGACCCCTACGTGTTCAGTGTGTTGCGATTCCTGGCCGGCCTTGGAATTGGCGGGGTCATGCCGAATGTGGTCGCCCAAATGACCGAGTACTCACCGCGCAAGATCCGCGCCACCATGGTAACGCTCATGTTCAGCGGCTACGCAGCCGGCGGCATGCTTGCAGCGGTCCTCGGAAAAGGGCTGATTGAGCAGTATGGGTGGCAGTCGGTCTTCCTCGCAGCGGGCGTGCCGGTGCTGCTGATTCCATTCATCCTCAAATCGATGCCCGAATCGATGCCATTCCTGGTCAAACAAGGCCGCCTGGACGAACTGAAGGCGACGCTGGCACGACTTGACCCCTCTTACCGCGCACAAGCCGGTGACAATTTCGCGCTTCCCGCGGTGGACCGTGCCTCGGGCGCGCCCGTCGGCAAGCTGTTCCAGGAGGGCAGGGCCTTCAGTACCGCGATGTTCTGGGTCGCGTTCTTCATGTGCCTGTTCATGGTGTACGCGCTGAGCTCGTGGTTGGCCAAGCTGATGGCCGGCGCCGGCTACAGCCTCGGTTCTGCGCTGACGTTCGTCCTGGTACTCAACTTTGGCGCCGTGATCGGTGCAGTCGGCGGCGGCTGGCTGGCCGACAAGTTCCATATCAAGTACGTGCTCGTTTCCATGTATGCCTTGGCCGCGGTGTCGATTTCACTGCTTGGCTATCCGGTCTCGACGCCAGTGCTGTTCCTTCTGGTGGGCCTGGCCGGAGCATCGACCATCGGCACCCAGATCGTCACCTATGCCTATGCGGGCCAGTTCTACCCGAGCGCCGTGCGCTCCACCGGGATCGGCTGGGCGTCGGGCGTTGGCCGCAGTGGCGCGATCCTGGCACCTATCGTGATCGGCACCCTGGTCGGGATGGCACTTCCCCTGCAGCACAACTTCCTGGCGATTGCCCTGCCTGCCGTTATCGCCACGATCGCGGTCTCGCTGATCCGGCATGAGCGCTCTGCAACCGCGGCGAATGACATCGCGGTGCAGCGCCTGGCCGATGCTGCCTGATCCAGCAAAAGCAAACGGAGACAACGTGAACAGTATTCGCAAAGCCATCGTATTGGCATTCGGCTCGCTCGCCACCATGGCATCAGGCGCCATGGCCCAGACCTCGGTGCAGATATACGGCATCGTGGATAGCGGAGTCGTTCGGGTTACCAATGCCGACGCAGCAGGCAACTCGATCACCAAGGTGCCGTCGCTGACTGGTTCGCTTCCGTCGCGCATTGGTTTCCGGGGAACAGAAGACCTCGGAAACGGTCTGCAGGCATTTTTCGTCCTCGAAAACGGACTGTCCCTCGACACCGGTGCTGCTGGACAGGGCGGACGTCTCTTCGGGCGCGCTGCGCAGGTCGGACTCAAGGGAGCCTGGGGGACCCTGACGCTCGGGCGCCAGAACAACATGACCTATATCGCAGGCATGAAAACCGACGTGATGGGGCCAAACATCTTCTCCATCAGCAGTATTGACCTCTACATTCCCAACGCGCGCAGCGACAACGCGATCGGATATATGGGCAATTTCAATGGAATAGTGCTGGGCGCAACATATAGCTTCGGCCGCGACGGCGTTGCGACCGGTGGACCGGCCGCGACCAATTGCGCAGGCGAGGTGCCGGGGAATTCCAAAGCGTGCCGGCAGTACACCGCGCTGCTTGGCTACGAAAACAAGGCCTGGGGCATCAACGCGTCCTACGACCGGATGCACGGAAACACCGGTGCGGCAGGCGGGCTCACCAGCAGTGGCAACACCGACGTGCGTACCACGGTGAACGGGTATCTGATGGTTGGGGCCACGAAACTTGGCGCCGGCTTGATGGACCGTGAGACCAGGGCCGCGACCGGACTGACTGAATCTGTCCTGTATTACGCCGGGGCGAGCCATCCGATCGGGGCCTTTACGGTCGACGCGCAGGTGGCAAGACGCAACGCCAGGCGTTCGGAGTCCGATGTGACCTTGTTGGTCGCGCGGCTTAGCTACGCACTTTCCAAGCGCACTGCCGTATACACATCAATCGGGCGCATTGACAACGATGGCAGTTCCGCAGTGGCCCTGGACGTCGGTGGCACTGCAGGCGTCGGCATGGCGCAAAACGGTGTGATGGCCGGCGTGCGGCACATCTTCTGACGGCGGCAGTCAGCGACACGATCCATATTACGAGATCGTCTCGAACCTGCTGACGAACGCCATGCGCTACAGCCGGCCAGGCGCCGCGATTTCGCTGCATGCCGGCGCCGACGCCGGCGCCGTCGACGGCGAACTCGCGATCGAGGTCGCCGATAACGGCATGGGTATCCCGGCCGAACTCCTGCCGCGCATCTTCGAACCCTTCGTGCAGGGCGAGCGCACGCTGCATGGCGCCGTTGGCGGCCTCGGGGTGGGCCTGGCCCTGGTGAAGAACCTGGCGGCGATGCACGGCGGGCGCGTCACGGCGCGCAGCGATGGCCCCGGACAGGGCAGTACGTTCACCGTCCGTTTGCCACTCGACCTTGCCCCGGCGTCGGCGGCGCCAGGCCCGTTCGCGACCAGCCCGGCCGTGACCCGCCACAGCCGCAGTATTCTCGTGGTGGACGACAATGTCGACGCAGCCGACATGCTTGCCGACATGTTGCGCGCACACGGGCACCAGGTGGCGATCGCCTACAGTCCGGAAAAGGCGCTGGAGACGTTTGCGCGGCAACCCATCGACCTTGCCATCCTCGATAGCGGCCTGCCCGGAATGAATGGCTACGAACTGGCCTGCGCCCTGCGCCAGGGCGCAGGCAAGGCCGGGGTGCGCGAGGTGCGCTACATCGCCTTGACCGGCTTCGGACAGGCGCTCGACAGGCAGCGCAGCGCGGCAGCCGGGTTCGTGGCACACCTCGTCAAGCCCGTGGACCCGGGCCAGCTCATCGCCCTGGTCTGACGATGCGCCTTGCCCTGGAGTTTTTTTCACAGGCTCCAGGAGGTGTTACTGCCCCAGGCAAATCACCTTCGTTGCATATTCATGGGCATTGCTCTTCTTGCTGCTCGCCCAGTGAATCACCTCCTGGGCCTCGGTCACCGTCATGAGCGTCGCTTTTTCCGTGTGCTTGATACAGGAAACGCCTTCGAACTTGCCTTCCTTGCTGCGCATGACCTTCGCAAATACGGGTGGCTTTTTATCGCCGTCGGCGATTTTGTTTTGCTGCACGAGGTAACGCTGGTCGTTGTTTTCCATTTGGACGCTCTGTAAGTGGGATGCAGGCGCCATTTTACGTTGCCTGGCCGCTTGTCATGGGCGACTACCTGCGTCTTCTTGCGTGACGGCCACCATCCGCGTCACGGTCGTGCTCCTGCCGCTGCTGTCGGTCACCGTCAGCCGTACCTGGTAGATGCCCGGCGCGCGCCAGGCGTGCTGGCCGCTCGCGCTGCCGGTGCCGCCGCCGGCCCCATTTTTTTTCGCTGACGACGGCCGCGTCCTGCCTGCCGTCGCCCCACGACCACGTGGCCTTGTGGGTATCGCGCAGGTCGGCGTCCCTGAAGCCCGCGCTGAAGCTCAGCAGGTGCTTCGGTGCAGCCGGTCCGATGACCTTGATGGACCCGAGGACCGGCGCGACGTCGGCCACCGCGCGCGGAACGAGCAGCACCAGGCCGGTCGTGGAATCGGCGACGATCGCGCCGTTGTCCGAGATGTCGCGCGCCACCGTCACTGTCAGGCCTGGCGGGGCATCGGGGATACGCGTGTTCAGGTCGACAAGCCCCCCGGCACGTGTCCAGGCAAACGCACCGGTCGACGTGGCGCCCACGACCTGGCCCCGATTGTTCACCGCGAACGGCGAGGCATTGCGCCCGCCGGCCAGGTCGGGGAAATACTGGACGCCGGTTTCGCGGGTCCATACGTAGCCGATGTCGGAACCCGTGGCCGTATCGATGCCGACTGCCAGGCCTTTGTCGTTGATGTCCCTGACCTGGGAATTCAGGCCGCCTTCGCCGATGCTCGTCCCGCCCGTCCCGGGCGTCCATGCCCAGGAAACAGCAAAACCGCCGGCATTCAGGGCCGCGCCGCCCACCTGTCCGGCGGCATTCATGACGATGGCCCGGGTGCCGGCGCCTAGCCCGGCCATGCCGCTGCCGGTCCCATTACTGCGGGTCCAGAGGAAGGCTTGCCCGCTGTTGCCGGCGACCTGGCCGGCGTCGTTGATCGCCACCGCCTCCCCGCCGCCGGCGCCCGGCAGCGTGCCGAGGTCGAGCATGCCGGCCTTGCGGCTCCACAGCACCGGGCGCCCCTGGCCGTTGCGGATCGAATAACCGACGGCCTGGCCCTTGTTGTTGATGTCGTAGGCCAGCGACTCGCCGGGGGCGGGGCCGAATGCGCCGAGGTCGGTGACGGCGGTCGAGCGGCTCCACAGGAAGGCGTGGAAATTGTTCGCCGCGTTGACCATGGCGTAACCGGTGACCTGCCCGAGGTCGTTGACGCCCAGTGCGAACGATTCCGCACCGCCGAGCGTGCCGATATCATGGACCCGCCTGCCATCGTGGAATTTGGCGCGGCCGCCGGCTCCCCCCGGGCCGGGGACACTGAACGCCACCTGGTCCTTGTCGTTGATTTCGGGCTGCAGGATCGAGCCGGCCTCCCAGAGGGGCACGATCCGGTAGAGGGTTTTCGCCGGCGCCCTGGCCGGATTCGCCAGCGCCTGGCTGGCGCCCCAGCAGCCGGGGGCAAGCAGGAGGGCGGGGCCGAGCAGCCGCAGTTTCCAGCCCCCACGCGGCACGTGGAATGCATGTCGGGTCAGCATTTGTTCCTCCTGATTCAGTACGATGCGACTGGTCAAGATGCTGTGCAGGAAACGGCGCTGGACGCAGCACTCGCACCAGATTAGTGCCCGGGCAGGGGCTCCTTCTGGGGCAGATCAAACTCGCTGGCCGCGACCCCGTTATCGCGGATGACGGACTCAGCGCTCACCAGGCCCGCCAGGGCGCACGCGGACAAGGCAATGAGCGGATACAGCAGCCAGCGGACGCACTGGGCACGGCGCCGTTCGATTCTCGGTTCCATTTTTTCCTCTTGTCCAGTTTGTGCGCTCCGTCAACATGGCGTTTGGAAAAAGCTGATAGGCAAGAGCACATGGCTCCAGCTTAGGAGAACGCCTGAGGCTGCTTACTGGCGAAGATCAAGGACCGTCCACCTCTTGCGAACGTCTCACCCCGGCAGTTGTCTCAGGTGCCGTTCGATCTCGAACACGTGCGGATCGGGTTTGCCCAGTTCGCGCAGCGCTTTCGCCAGCTCCAGCAGGTATTCGCTGTTCGGCCCGCTCGGGCCGCGCGCCGCGGCGATCTGGCGCGCGATCTCCGCCGCGCTTGCCGGGCCGAGGAAGGCCGCGTTTTCCTGGGTAGCGATGTAGACCAGTCCCTCCACGCTGCTGCCGTCGTCGAAGTGGATATCGGTCGCCAGGCGCAGGTAGCCGTTCTTTTCGCGGTGGTCGAGGTGCGCGAATTCCTCGGGCGTCACCAGGTAGGCCATGCCATGGCAGAGGGCATCCGGGTCAGGCACCAGCGTGACGACGCGCCCCGGCGCCGTTTCGGTGCCGCGGTGGTCGTGCGAGCCCTGCCAGAAGCGGCGGCTCCAGCCTTTGATGCCGGCCGGGCGCCGTTCGAGATAGGGAAAGTCGGCCTTGAAGATCAGGGAGCCGTAGCCGAACAGCCAGACACGATGGTGGCCGTCGAATTTGTCCATGCGCCTGTTGAGCGCAATGGTGTTGTGGGACATCGGGGAAACTCCGGCGGAAATCAATGCGCCCGATTCTAGCGCAGCCAGGGAGCAGGCGCAGGCAGCGCCGGGCCGGACCACGCTTGCCGCGTGCCCGCTCAGGCGCCTGGCCCCGCACGCGCCAGGCTGCGTTTCGCCTCCACATACGGGAACAGGAAGTCGATGAAACTCTCGGCCGCCGGCGACAGCGAGCGCCCGGCGCGCGTATAGACAAAGAATCGGCGCGTCAGCACCGGTTCCTCCAGCGGGCGCATGCGCAAACGGTAGAGCTGCACCAGCGGTTCCGCGTACGGCAGGCAGACGGTAATGCCGAGTCCCGCGCTGACCATCGCCAGCGCCGTCGTCATGAAGGTCACTTCGTTCGCGGGCTTCAGGGGCAGGTCGCGCAGCAGCGCATGCATGTCGGCCAGCAGCCGCTCGGTAAATTGCCCCTGCAGGGCGATGAAGGGGTAAGGCGCCACGTCCTGCCAGGTCACGCGCTCGGCAGCCTCTAACGGGTGCCCCTCCGGAAACACCAGCGCGAAG